>DATABX010000085.1:0-4925 GCA_036259335.1 Actinomycetota bacterium | reverse complement strand
CTGACCGCTCTGCCGGTCATCGAGACCAAAGAAGGAGACCTCTCGGCCTACATCCCGACCAACGTGATCTCGATCACCGACGGCCAGATCTTCTTCGAGGCCAACCTGTTCTACCAGGGCTTCCGGCCCGCCATCAACGTCGGCACCTCGGTGTCCCGGGTGGGTGGAGCGGCGCAGATCAAGGCGATCAAGAAGATCGCCGGGCCGCTGAAGATCGAGCTGGCCCAGTACCGGGAGCTGGCGGCCTTCGCCGGCTTCGGCTCGGACCTGGACAAGGCGTCGCAGGCCCAGCTTGCCCGGGGCGCCCGCCTGACCGAGCTGCTCAAGCAGCCGCAGTTCTCCCCGATCCCGGTGGAGGAGCAGTGCGTCTCGATCTACGCCGGCTCCAACAAGTTCCTCGACGACATCCCGATGGATCAGGTTGTGGCGTTCGACAAGGGGCTGCGGGAGTACGTCGGGGTTCGGGCGCCCGAGATCTACGAGCACATCCGCACCAAGGGCGACTTCCCCGAGGAGATCGAGCAGGCGCTGCGCAAGGCGATCCAGGAGTACAAGGACAGCTTCACCTCAGGCGAGGCGTCGCTTCCGGAGGCTCCGGCCGCCGGCACCACGGCCCAGGCTCCCGCACCGGCTGCTCCGGTGGAGGAGGCCGAGATCACCGGCGACACGGCAGGCGATTCCGACCTCACCGGCGCACCGGCCGAAGACAGCACAACGCAGGAGGCGTAGGAACCCGACATGGCGGAAAAAGCACGGGATATCCGGCGGCGGATCAAGACTGTCGAGTCGACCAAGAAGATCACCAACGCCATGCAGCTCATCGCTGCCAGCCGCATCGCGAAGGCACAGGCACGGACCGAGCGGGCGCGCCCGTTCGCCCGGGCCATCGGCGAGATGATCGAGATGCTGGCGAGCGAGGCCAAGTCTTCCCCGCTTCTGGCGGAGCGGGACCCGGTGACCAACGTCGGCCTGGTGGTGCTCACCGGGGACCGGGGACTGGCCGGCGCATACAACTCCAACGTGCTGAAGGAGGCGCAGCGGGTGGCCGAGCGGCAGCGCCAGGCCGGGCGCACCGCGAGGGTGACGTCGGTCGGCCGTAAGGGGGCCAACTTCTTCAAGTTCCGTCAGATCCCCCTGGAGGCGGGCTTCACCGGGATGAGCGACAAGCCCACCTACGCCGACGCCAAGGTGATCGCCAGGGACCTCATCGAGAACTACGTGTCCGGCCAGCTGGACATGGTGATGATTGCCTACACCGAGTTTCTGTCGGCCGGGGTCCAGCGGGCGAGGGTGGCGCAGATCCTGCCGGTACCGAGGTCCGAGACCGACAAGGGCAAGTCGGACGGCGAACCGTCGGCGGTGTTCGAGTTCGAGCCAGAGCCCGATCAGCTGCTGGACGCGCTGCTGCCCCGATACGTCGAGACCAAGGTCTACGGTGCTCTGCTGGAGTCGTCCACCTCCGAGCACGCGGCCCGCATGCGGGCTATGAAGAGCGCCACCGACAAGGCGGAAGAGCTGATCAAGAGCTACCAGCTGCGGGCGAACAAAGCCCGGCAGGCGGAGATCACGAACGAGATTGCGGACATCGTGGGAGCTACCGAAGCCCTGAGCGGGGCAAACAAGTAGTGCCTGCGTTTCCCGAAACTGAACTGAACCGGTTATCGAAGGAGCGACGAACATGGTGATGGCTGCTGACGAAGTAACAACCGATCAAGGCGGAGGCGGGCTGCCCGAGGGACGCGTGGTTGCAGTCATCGGCCCGGTCATCGACGTCGACTTCCCGCCCGACGGTCTTCCCGAGATCCACTTTGCCCTGAGCCTGGAGCGCGAGGTCGGCGGGCGCACCGAAGAGGTCATCGCCGAGGTGGCCGCCCACATCGGCCACAACCTGGTCCGGGCCATCTGCATGGCGCCGGCCGACGGCATCAAGCGGGGAGCCCGGGTGGTCAACACCGGTGCGCCCATCACGGTGCCGGTGGGTCCGGGAACGCTGGGCCACGTGTTCAACGTTCTTGGCAAGTGCCTCGACACCCCCAACGAGAAGCTGGACCTGAAGGAGCGGTGGGGCATCCACCGGACTCCTCCGCCCTTCGACGAGTTGGAGCCCAAGACCGAGATGCTGGTCACCGGCATCAAGGTCGTCGACCTGCTGGAGCCCTACGTCTCCGGCGGCAAGATCGGCCTGCTGGGCGGCGCCGGAACCGGCAAGACGGTTCTCATCAAGGAGATGATCTACCGCATCGCCCAGGCCCATGGCGGCTACTCGGTGTTCGCCGGGGTCGGCGAGCGCACCCGCGAGGGCAACGACCTCTGGCTGGAGATGAACGAGGCCGGCGAGGAGGTCATCTCCAAGGTGGCCATGGTATTCGGCCAGATGGACGAGCCGCCGGGCGTGCGCCTGAGGGTCGCCCTGTCCGCCCTGACCATGGCGGAGTACTTCCGGGACGTCGAGCGCCGGGACGTGCTGGTGTTCATCGACAACATCTTCCGTTTCGTTCAGGCCGGTTCCGAGGTTTCGACCCTGCTCGGCCGGATGCCTTCCGCCGTGGGTTACCAGCCGACCCTGTCTGACGAGATGGGGGAGATGCAGGAGCGGATCACGTCGACCAAGGGCAAGTCGATCACCTCGATCCAGGCCATCTACGTGCCTGCCGACGACTACACCGACCCGGCGCCGCACTCGACCTTCGCCCACCTGGACGCCTTCACCGCACTGTCCCGTGAGGTCTTCTCCCTGGGCATCTACCCGGCCGTGGACCCGCTGGCGTCGTTCTCCCGGGTGCTCGACCCCCGCTACGTCGGCCAGGAGCACTACGACGTGGCCAACGAGGTCAAGCGGATCCTCCAGCGCTACAAGGACCTCCAGGACATCATCGCCATTCTGGGCATCGACGAGCTCTCGGAAGAGGACAAGCTCGACGTGTACCGCGCCCGCAAGATCCAGAAGTTCCTGTCCCAGCCGTTCTACGTCGGTGAGGTCTTCACGGGCATCCCGGGCGAGACCGTGCCGGTGGAGGAGTCGATCCGGGGCTTCAAGATGATCACCCAGGGCGAGGTGGACCACCTGCCGGAGCAGGCGTTCTACATGGTGGGAGGCATCGACCAGGCGATCGAAAAAGCCAAGAAGATGGAAGAGTAGGGCGTGGCGACACTCGACGTCCAGCTGGTCTCGGCCGAGGACGACCTCTACGTCGGCCCGGCCGAGTTCATCTCCACCCAGACGGTTGAGGGCTCCATCGGCATCATGCCGGGGCACACCCCGATCCTGGCCCAGCTCCCTGCCGGGCAGGTGAAGATCGTCTCCGGCGGCACCGACCACAAGTTCCAGATCGAGGGCGGATTCTTGACCGTGAAGGACAACAAGGTCATCATCCTGGCCGAACCGGAATCGGGAGAACCCTCTTAATCTGGGTACAACTTAGGCCATGAGTTATCTGAAGATCCTCGGCGGCAGCCCGCTGCACGGGCGCGTCCAGATCTCCGGCGCCAAGAATTCGGCGTTGAAGCTCATGGCGGCGTCGCTGCTCGGCCACGGCGTCACCACGCTCACCAACGTGCCGCGCATCAGCGACGTCTTCACGATGATCGAGGTGCTGACGCGCCTCGGCGCCTCGGTGTCGTTCGAGGACAACGTCCTTCGCATCGACACCTCCGGCGAGATCAGCACCGTGGCCCCCTACGACTTGGTCCGGCGCATGCGGGCGTCGATCAACGTCCTCGGCCCGCTGCTGGCCCGGTCCGGCCACGCCCGGGTGGCGATGCCCGGCGGCTGCAACATCGGCAACCGGACGATCGACATGCACGAGGCCGGCCTTTCGCAGCTGGGCGTGAAGTTCACCTTCGACCACGGGTACCTGGAGGGCATCGCCGACAAGCTGATCGGCAAGCGGGTCCTGCTGGAGTTCCCGAGCAGGGGGGCGACCGAGAACCTGATGACCGCCGCGGTGCTGGCCGAGGGTGTGACGGTGATCGAGAACGCCGCCCGGGAGCCCGACATCGTCGACCTGGCCAGCTTTCTGAACGCCATGGGGGCCCAGGTGTGGGGGGCCGGAACCTCCACCATAGAGATCACCGGCGTCAAGCGGATGAGCTCCACCTCCTACGAGGTGTCGGCGGACCCCATCGAGGCGGGGACCTTCGCCCTGGCGGTCCTGGCCACCGGCGGCGAGGCCGAGCTGGTGGGGGCCCAGCCCGACGACATGGAGATCTTTCTGGAAAAGTTGGAGCTGGCCGGCGCCGAGTGGGCCCCGACCGAGGGCGGCATCCGGGTGGCGGGGGACCACCGGCCTTCATCGGTAGACTTTGCGACCCTGCCGTACCCCGGCTTCCCGACCGATTTGCAGCCGCAGATGATGGCCTATCTCGCCACCGCCGAGGGCACGAGCATCATCACCGAGAACGTCTTCGAGAACCGCTTCGCCCACGCCCTGGAGCTGGTGCGGATGGGTGCCGACATCCGGATCGAGGGCCACCACGCAGTCGTCCGAGGCGTCCGCCGCCTGCAGGGCGCCCCGGTGAAGGGCTCGGACCTACGGGCGGGCGCCGCCCTGGTGGTAGCGGCCCTGGGGGCCGAAGGGATGAGCGAAGTCCACGACTTCCACCACTGCGAACGGGGCTACGAAGACTTCGCCGGAAAGCTGTCCGGACTGGGCGCCACCGTCGAGCTGGTCAAGGAGACTGTGCCGGTTTCGATTTAGCGAATCGGGCTCGGATCGAGCGATCCGCCGCTTGGATCAGGCATCCTTCCACCTACAGTCCCTTGCGGATCAGCCAGTAGATGTACAGGCCGGCTATCAGCACCAACACCATCGCGATCGGCGCGATCGTGCTTATGATCCGGTCCTGGCGGGTGCGCACCGGACGAAGCGGCGTCTCGCCGGGCGACTCGAAGGGCGGAAGCGTTGTGTGCAGGGGGCTCGCCGTCG
>DATABX010000084.1:0-6392 GCA_036259335.1 Actinomycetota bacterium | reverse complement strand
CTCTACTGCGCCGACGCCGCCGATGTCATCGCGGCCATCCGGTTCGCCCGGGAGCACCGTCTCGACCTGGCGGTTCGAGGCGGCAGTCACAGCGTTCCGGGATTCGGCACCTGCGACGCAGGGCTGGTTGTGGACCTGTCGACCATCTGCAACGTACAGGTCGATCCGGCGAAGCGAACGGCACGGGTCGGCGGCGGTGCCACTTGGGGCGCGGTCGACCACGCGGCCCACGCCTTCGGACTGGCCACCACCGGCGGCATCATCTCCACCACCGGTGTGGCCGGCTTGACTCTGGGCGGAGGCATCGGTCACCTGACCCGGGGCCACGGCCTGTCCATAGACAACCTTCTGTCCGCCGACGTCGTAACCGCCGAAGGCAAGCTGGTCACCGCAAGCGACTTCCAGAATGAGGACCTGTTCTGGGCATTGCGGGGCGGCGGCGGAAACTTCGGGGTGGTGACCTCCATGGAGTTCCAGCTGCACCCGGTCGGCACGATCATCGGAGGTCCGCTGTTCTACGAGGTGGACGACGCAGCAGCCGTGATGCGGTTCTACCGCGAGTACGTCGATACAGCCTCGGAGGAGCTGGGGATGTTCTTCGCCTGGCAGATAGCCCCGCCGCTGCCGTTCATTCCCGAAGACCGGGTGGGCGACCTGTTCTGCGCCATGGTCGTTTGCTGGACGGGCGCCCCGCAAGACGCAGATGCCGTGCTGAAGCCTTTCTACGACGTGGCTCCGGTGGCGGCCCAGCACGTCGGCCCGATGCCCTATCCGGCGTTGAACTCCGCCTTCGACGGCCTGGTGCCCTACGGCCTGCAGCACTACTGGAAGGCCGACTTCGTCGACGAGCTGACCGACGAGGCGATCGCAGCTCACATCGATCACGGCAAGCGGACGCCCGTCGTGAACTCCACCATGCACCTGTACCCCATCAACGGGGCGGTCCACCGGGTGGGGCCGGAGGAGACCGCCTTCGGGCACCGGGACAAAAAGTTCGCCGCGGTAATCGCCGGAATGTGGCCCGACCCGGCCGACAACGTGGCGAACATCGCCTGGGTCAAGGAGTACTACGCCGCGATCCACCCGTTCTCGGGCAGCGAGGGCGGCTACATCAACTTCATGGCGGAAGACGACGCCGGGCGAGCCGAAGCGAACTACGGGCGGAACTACTCCAGGCTAGCCCGGGTCAAGGCTGCCTACGACCCGGACAACGTCTTCCACCTCAACCAGAACATCGTCCCGGCCGGGTAAGGCCGGCCGGCGGCTCACGGCCGGCCAAAGGGCCCGATGGACTTGGGCGGAACACGTTCCTAGGATTGACCCGATGAGTAGCGCGGCGATCTCCCCGGGCTGGTTCGACCACCTGAATCCAAACGACCTGGCGCTGCTCTCACGGGTCGCACCTCAGGCGGGAGTCGCGGCCAACGACCTGGTCCGGGACCGGGCGGCGCTCACGACGGTGCTCGCCCACCCGCGGGCTTTCGAGCTGCTGTTCCCGCCCGGTGAAGTCGGCGAGGTGCCGGTTGCTCCGGCCGATCTGCTCGTGCCGGCCTCGCCGTTCCTGGCCTTTGCCCTCGTCGTGCATCGAGGCTGGGCCGACCTGCAAAGTGCGCGCTACGTCGCCGAGTGGGTCGGTCCCCGGCAGCGCCTGCCGGTGCTGGGAGGTGACGACCTGCGGGACTTCCTGGCCTCCGACAAACGGCGGTTGTTTCTGACCGAGCTGCTGTCCTCGTACACCCGGGTCTCCAGCGGCAGCACCTGGGTGCACACGACCAGGGGCTGGCGGCGCCGCAAGTTCAGTGAGCTGGACCCCGTCCGCCTCGCCTCGCTTCTCGAGGTCGTGCCCGAGGGCGAACGCCCCGGCGTCTACCGCCGGCTCGGGGACCTCGCGCTGTTCCTCACCGGCGTCTTCCCGGATCACACCGAGCTGAACGGACTGGGGCCGATGGACGAAGCACGGCTCCTGCGGATGAGCGGGCTGCCGGAGCGGGAGTCGAACCTGCCTCCGGCCGCACCGGCGGGAGGGGTCGGCATCCTCGAACGCCTCGGAGAGCACTGGTACCGGCTGGCGCTCCGTTCGCTTTCCGGGCCGCTGACCGGGACGATGTCGGTGGTGGCCGACGTTGCCGGAAGCTTCGTCGCCGCCCGGCGGACCCTCAACTATCTGACCGACCGGCACCTGTTCGCCGGCCGGACCCGGTGGTTCGGCCAGGAAGCGTCCTAGGCGTTTACTGGGCTCGGGGGGCGGGACTCGAACCCGCAACCTATTGATTAACAGTCAACCGCGCTGCCAATTGCGCCACCCCCGAAGGAGGCACTACCACTAGACTTTAGCATCGCCGGCTCGTCGGAGATCCTGCGGGGGGAGGGAGAGGATTGGCCAAGCTTCGGCTGATGGTGGTCGACGACCACGACGTCGTACGGATGGGCCTTCGAGCGCTGATCGAGAGCGAGGACGAGTTCGAGCTCGTAGCCGAGGCATCCAGCGGCCCGGAGGCGGTCTCCCAGGCGGCAAAGTACGACCCCGACGTCGTCATCCTGGACGTCCGGATGCCCGAGGGCGGGGGCATCGAGGCGTGCCGGGAGATCCGGGATCACAACCCCGACATCCGCATCCTGATGCTCACCTCGTTCTCCGACGACGAAGCGCTGTTCAACTCGATCATGGCCGGCGCCTCCGGCTATCTGCTGAAGGGCGTCAACTCACAGGAGCTGGTGAGGTCGATCCGAAGCCTCGCGAAAGGCAACGCTCTACTCGACCCCGCCGTCACCCTGTCGGTCCTCGAGCGGGTGCGGGTGAGCCGGTTCGACGCATCCGACCCCAAGCTGCGCCGCCTCAATGCCCAGGAGGACCGGGTGCTGGCTTTGGTTGCCAAAGGGTTGACCAACCGGCAGATCGGTGAGGAGCTGAAGATTTCCGACAAGACGGTCAAGAACTACGTCTCGGGCATCCTGCGCAAGCTCGAGGTGGTCAGGCGCTCTGAGGCGGCCGCCTACCTCAGCCGGGCGCAGGCCCAGGAGAAGAGGCCCGAGTGACCGGGGCAGGAGTGGGCGCCGGCCACTTCGACCCGGCCAAGCTGGACGATCTTCGGGCCCTGGAGCGGCCGGGCAACGAGGGCTTTTTCGCCCGGATCATCAACACCTTCCTCACCGACGCTTCCCGGCGTCTCTGCGACATCCGCGAAGGCCTGAAGGAGGGCGACTACTCAGCCGTCGTTATGGCCGCTCACACTTTGAAGGGAAGCTGCTCCTACGTCGGCGCGGTGCGCCTGGCGGGCCAGATGCGGGCCCTGGAGGAAGCCGCCCACACCGGACCGCCGCCGGAAGGCCTGGTCGACGACATCAGGGCCGAGCTGGAGTCGCTACGCACGCTGCTTGCCCAGGAGATCGAACCGGCCAAATAGGTGGAGGGCGGCACCGGGCCTGCCCCGCGGATCTCGTCGAGTTCCGTGATGCCCCCAAGTTACGCCACCGGCGGGAGGTGCAACAGTGCCATATGGACCCTTCCGGGGACCATATGTCCCTCTCTTGGCCCAAACCATGGACCGGTCCGCAGTTTTGCCTCCGGCCGTCGAGGGAATAAGGGAGCTAACGATCACAAGGAGGTCGCATGGGAGCTTTTCGTACTGGAGCGCTTATCGGGTTCGGCATGGGGTACATGCAGGGCGCCAAGGCGGGCCGTCAGCGCTACGAGCAGATTCAGACGAAGATTCGCAAGGTAGCCGACTCGCCGACGGTCAAGAAGGCCATCGAGCCGGTCAAGCCCATGGTCAACTCCAAGCTCGAGTCGGGCAAGGAGCTCATGGGCACGGTGATGAACAAGGCCGCCGGAGTCAAACCCGGCGCATCGAAGTCCACCATCGAGACGGCCAAGGCCGGCACGGCGGCAAGCAACACTTCAGCCGGAAGCTCCAACCCCGGCGTTTGAGGACAGAGGTTGCGGGGGTTCGCCCCCGCAACTCTGCCTACTCCAGGTAGTCCCGAAGCTTCTGCGACCGTGAGGGGTGGCGCAGCTTCGAGAGGGTCTTGGACTCGATCTGGCGAATCCGCTCCCGGGTGACGCCGAACTCCTTGCCTACCTCCTCCAGCGTCCTCGGCGTGCCGTCGTGCAACCCGAAGCGAAGCTGGATGACCTTCTTCTCACGCTGCGACAGCGTGTGCAGAACGCTCTCCAACTGCTCCTGAAGCAGGATGAACGACGCCGCATCCAGCGGCACGACCGCATCGGAGTCCTCGATGAAGTCACCCAGGTGGGTGTCCTCCTCCTCACCGATCGGAGTCTCCAGCGACACCGGCTCCTGCGAGACCTTCATGATCTCCCGCACCTTGTCGGCGCTGAGCTCCATCTGCTCGGCGATCTCCTCGGCCAGGGGCTCCCGGTTGAGGTCCTGCATCAGCTGCCGCTGGATCCGCAACAGCTTGTTGATGGTCTCGACCATGTGCACCGGAATCCGGATGGTGCGGGCCTGGTCGGCGATGGCCCGGGTGATCGCCTGGCGGATCCACCAGGTGGCGTAGGTTGAGAACTTGAAGCCCTTGTTGTAGTCGAACTTCTCCACGGCGCGAATAAGGCCGAGGTTTCCCTCCTGGATCAGGTCCAGGAACAGCATCCCTCGGCCCACGTACCGCTTGGCGATGGAGACGACCAGCCTGAGGTTCGCCTCCACGAGCTTTCGCTTGGCCAGCACCCCGTCCCGCTCGATGCGGCGACAGATCTCCCTGGCCTTGTCCTGCGTCAGCGTGGCGGTCCCCACGTCCAGCGACGACCGCCGGGCCAGCTGCTCGATCCGCTCCAGATCGAACTTCGATGGGTCGCAGAGCATCTCCTCGGCCCACAGCCCCGCCTCGATTCGCTCGGCGAGGTCCACCTCCTGATCGGCTGTCAGCAGCGATACCTTGCCGATCTCCTTCAGATACATCCGTACCGGGTCGTTGGTTGGAGCCTTCAAAAGCTCCGAGTCTCGTCGAAAGTCGTCGACCTGTTCGTCCGGGGTCCCCGGCTCGTGCTCCATGACCTCCACGCCTTCTTCAACCAGAAGTGCGTACACGCCGTCCACCTGCTCTGCGGTGAGGGCGAGGTTGCCGAGAGCATCCGCGATCTCGTCGGCGGTGAGCCAGCCCTTCTCCTTGCCTCGAGAGACAAGCTCCTTTACGTCGTCGATCTCAGCGTCTTTCGCCATAGGGTCCTCTCATTTGTCGTCGAACTTTCGACGTTCGACATCCAAACGCATCAATTCCGTGAACGTGGCGTCGTAGGAATCCGCGTCACCCTCGGGGTCAAACTGGTCGAGTTTAGCCTTAAGTGCTTCTATCTGCCTGACGATTCGGAACTCTTCCAACCGGAGGAAAACTTCTTCGGGGTCCCGGGTGATGGTGGGCGCCATCGCCAGCTCGGCGGCGAAGCGCCTGGCGTCGTCGTCGGGCAACCCGTCCATCACGGTGCCGCCGCCCGGGTTGGTCGCCAGGTTGGCCAGCGCGCCGAACAGCACCCGGTGCTCGGGCTGGGTGAAGTGCTCGGCCCTCAGGATCTGCATCGCCTGCGCCAGCCGCTCCGGGGAGTCGAGCAGAAGGCCCAGCGCCTCCCGCTCGACCTTGACGTGGCCCGGTGAGCGCTTGAGCCCGGCCCGCCGGGTCGGCCCGAAGCTCTCCGAGTTGCCCGACTGGGCGACTTCCCGCAGCACGGTATCCACCTGGTAGTGGCCGACTCCGATCCGCTCCGCCACCCACTGGGCGTGCTGCCCCCGGGCGACCGGGTTGGGCTCCCAGGTCAGCCGGTCGACCGCCGCGCGAACCGCCTTGGACTTGCCCTCGGCCGACTCCAGAGAGTGGCGGGCGATCTCCTTCGCCAGGACGAACCGCATGAGCGGGGTGGCGCCGTCCAGCAGCGGCTGCACCGCCTCCCGGCCGCCCTCCAGCGCCACGTCGGCTGGGTCCTTTCCCGCCGGCAGCGGGGCCACCAGCACCTCCAGGCCGATCTTGGAGTGGATGCCGAAGCCGCGCTCGGAGGCCACCGAGCCGGCGGCGTCGGCGTCGAACGCCAGCACGACCTTCTCGCAGAACCGCTTGAGCAGGGCGAAGTGCTCCTCGCCCAGGGCGGTGCCGCAGGTGGCGACCGCGTTGGAATAGCCGACCTTGTGGAGCGCCATCACGTCGGTGTAGCCCTCGGTGACCACCGCCACCCCCGACCGCACGATCTCCGCCTTGGCCTTGTCCAGCCCGAACAGGATCCGGCTCTTCTGGTAGAGCGGGGTCTCTGAGGTGTTCAGGTACTTAGGGTGGTCGTCGCCCATCGCCCGGGCGCCGAAGCCGATCACGTCGCCGGTCAGACTGGAGATCGGAAAGATCACCCGGCCGCGAAACCGGTCCCGGTGGGCGCCGTCCTCGGTGACCAT
>DATABX010000083.1:0-14788 GCA_036259335.1 Actinomycetota bacterium | reverse complement strand
TACGGGTCGCCAGGCCCCCGAGGAGCCGGGCGACCCGTAGTCATTCGAGGTGGTGCGGTTCAGACCCGCCGATCAGGCAGGTCGAAGCGGTCGAGGTTCATGACCTTGTTCCAGGCCGCCGCGAAGTCGCGCACGAACTTCTCCTTGCCGTCGTCGCAGGCGTACACCTCCGAGAGGGCCCTCAGCTGGGAGTTGGAACCGAATACCAGGTCGACGGCGGTCGCCCTCCACTTGACGTCGCCGGTGGCCCGGTCCAGTCCCTCGTAGACGTTCTCCTCCAGCATCGACGGCTTCCACTGGGTGCTCATGTCGAGCAGGTTGACGAAGAAGTCGTTGGTCAAAGCTCCGGGCCGGTCGGTGAAGACGCCCAGCTCCGACTGCTCGAAGTTGGCCTGCATCGCCCGCATGCCGCCGACCAGAACCGTCATCTCGGGAGCGGTGAGCCTCAACAGGTTCGCCCGGTCGAGCAGCAGCGTCTCGGGCGACAGCTTCTCCCCTGACCTCAGGTAGTTGCGGAAGCCGTCGGCGGCCGGTTCCAGCACGTCGAAGGTCGACCGGTCGGTCTGCTCCTGCGAGGCGTCGGTCCTCCCCGGGGCAAACGGCACCGTGATGTCGACCCCGGCGTTCTTCGCGGCCTGCTCGACTGCCGCGCAGCCGCCCAGGACGATCAGGTCGGCCAGCGACACCCGCTTGTTGCCGGACTGCGAGCTGTTGAAGTCCTGTTGGATGCCCTCGAGGGTCTGCAGCACCTGGGCCAGCTGGGCCGGCTCGTTGACCTCCCAGTTCCTTTGCGGCTCCAGGCGAATCCGGGCCCCGTTGGCCCCGCCCCGCTTGTCGGTGTCCCGGAAGGTGGATGCCGACGCCCAGGCGGTGGAGGCCAGCCGGGAGGTCGACAATCCCGACGCAAGGATCTTCGACTTGAGGTCGGCGATCTCGGATTCCCCGATCAGCTCGTGGTCCACCTCCGGCACGGGGTCCTGCCAGATCTGCGGCTCCGGCACCCACGGGCCGAGGTAGCGGGAGACCGGTCCCATGTCGCGGTGCAGCAGCTTGTACCACGCCTTGGCGAAGGCCTCGGCGAACTCGTCCGGGTTCTCGTGGAACCGCTTGGAGATCGGCCCGTAGATCGGATCGAGCTTCAGCGCAAGATCCGAGGTCAACATCATCGGGGCGTGCCTCTTCGACGGATCGTGGGGGTCGGGCACGGTGCCCTGTGCCTCGGGGTTCTTGGGAGTCCACTGCTTGGCCCCGGCGGGGCTCGTGGTCAGCTCCCAGTCGTAGTTGAGCAGGTTGTCGAAGAATCCGTTGTCCCAGGTCGTCGGGTGGTTGGTCCACGCGCCCTCGAGGCCGCTGGTGATCGCGTCCGAGCCCTTGCCGGTCCCGTGGGAGCTGATCCACCCCAGGCCCTGGTGCTCGACCGGACAAGCCTCGGGCTCCGGGCCGACGAGTGACGGGTCGCCCGCCCCGTGGCACTTTCCGAAGGTGTGGCCGCCGGCGATCAGCGCAACCGTCTCCTCGTCGTTCATCGCCATACGGCCGAAGGTCTCCCTGATGTCCCGGGCGGATGCCAGCGGGTCCGGATTGCCGTTGGGCCCCTCCGGGTTGACGTAGATCAGGCCCATCTGCACCGCGCCGAACGGGCCGGTGAGCTCCCGGTCGCCGCTGTAGCGCTCGTCTCCGAGCCAGGTGTCCTCGGGGCCCCAGTAGATCTCCTCGGGCTCCCAGATGTCCTCCCGCCCGAAGGCGAAGCCGAAAGTCTTGAACCCCATCGACTCCATGGCGCAGTTGCCTGCAAGGACCAGCAGGTCGGCCCAGGAGATTTTGCGGCCGTACTTCTGCTTGACCGGCCAGAGCAGCCGGCGGGCCTTGTCCAGGTTGGCGTTGTCGGGCCAGCTGTTGAGTGGGGCAAAGCGCTGGTCGCCGCTGCCCGCGCCGCCCCGGCCGTCGGCGATTCGGTAGGTGCCGGCGGCGTGCCAGCTCAGCCGGATCATGAGCGGTCCGTAGTTGCCGTAGTCGGCCGGCCACCAGTCCTGCGACGTCGTCAGCACCTCGACGACGTCCCGCTTCAGGGCTTCGACGTCGAGGGTCTTGAACTCCTCGGCGTAGTTGAAGTCCTCGCCCATGGGGTTGGACCGGGGAGAGTGCTGGTGGAGAACCTGCAGGTTCAGCTGATTCGGCCACCAGTCCTGGTTCGTCCTCGGCCGGGTCGACTTGACCGTCGGGGAGGGGATTGCTGGATTCTCGCTCTCGCTGACGCTGTCGGTCGCTAACTTCTCGCGTTCGCTATCGCTGACGCTCTCAGTCACGTCGGTCCTTCTCCTCTCTTGCAGTTTGGTCCCTTGTTTGCTTTTGACCTTAATGGCTCTGGTTCAAAGTTACCTGTGGCCCGACGGGCTCCAGGATTCCGGCCTGCGAGAGGCACTCCGGGCACCTGCCCCAGTAGATGACCTCGGCTTCGTCGATCTCGTACCCCGAGTCCTGGGCGGCGGTCAGGCACGGGGCGTCTCCCACCGCGCAGTCGACATCGACCATCCGGCCGCAGGATCGGCAGATGAGGTGGTGGTGGTTGTCTCCGACCCGGTTCTCGTAGCGAGCCGGCGAACCGGGCGGCTGGATACGCCGCAGGATCCCCTTCTCGGTCAGGACCGCGAGGGAGTCGTATACCGCCTGACGGGAGATGGAGCCGATCCGGGCGCGCACCGCCCTGTCGATGTCCTCGGCCGTGCTGTGTTGCCGGGCGGTGACCGCCTGAAGGACGGCCAGACGCTGCGCTGTGACCTGCAGACCGTGGTGGCGGAGAAGCATCGCCGTCAACTGATGAACCTGGCTGGACACGCTCCGCAGCCTAACTCCAATCCTGGATTGAGTCCAAAGGTGGGGGTGTACAGTTCGGGGCTCGTCGTCCCGGCGCCGATTCTGCCGTTAGACTGGAGCCACATGTCATTCGAAAGCCCTTCCCCCGTCGCGCGATCTTCCGCCTCCGGGCGCAACCTCTCCATGGAGCTCGTCCGGGTGACCGAGCAGGCAGCCCTGGCCGCAGCGCGCTGGCTCGGCCGCCGGGACAAGGAGGCCGCCGACCAGGCCGCCGTGGACGCCATGCGGCTGATGATGAAGGACGTCGACATGGACGGCATCGTAGTGATCGGCGAGGGCGAGAAGGACGAGGCCCCCATGCTCTACAACGGCGAGCAGGTGGGCAACGGCAGTCCGCCGAAGGTCGACGTGGCGGTCGACCCGGTGGACGGGACCACCCTCACCGCCAAAGGGCAGCCCAACGCGCTCGCGGTCCTGGCGGTCGCCGACCGGGGGGCGATGTTCAACCCCGGACCCTCCCTGTACATGCAGAAGATCGTGGTGGGCCCGGAAGCCGCCGACGTGGTCGACATCGAAGCCCCGGTCGCCACCAACCTGAGGCGGGTGGCGAAGGCCAAGGGCGGCGCCATCGAGGACATCACGGTGATGATCCTCGAGCGGGACCGGCACCTGGACCTCATCCGGCAGGTCGGCGAGGCGGGCGCCCGCATCAAGCTGATTCCCGACGGCGACGTTGCCAGCTCGATCGCCGCCGCCAGCGAGGAGAACACCGGCGTCGACATGATCCTGGGCATCGGCGGCAGCCCGGAGGGCATCATCTCCGCCTGCGCGATCAAGTGCCTCCAGGGCTGCATGCAGGCCAAGCTGCACCCCCGCAACGACCAGGAGCGCCAGGCGGCGCTCGAAGCCGGGTACGACCTCGACCGGGTGCTGACCCTGGACGACCTGGTCAAAGGCGACGCCTTCTTTGCCGCCACCGGCATCAGCGACGGGGACCTGCTGAGGGGCGTCCGGTTTCGCGGCCACAAGGCGACCACGCAGTCGATCGTGATGAGATCCCACTCGGGCACCGTGCGGATCGTCACCGCCGACCACCACTGGGAGAAGAGGAATCGCCTCACCCGCTAGGGTGAGGTCCCTAACGGGTAAGCGACCCTAGCGCTTCTTCGTGGCCTTGACCTTGGGCGGCAGGCTGCCCACGTAGTCCAGGGCCTTGGCGACCCACAGCTCCGCCCGGTAGGCGTCCGCAGCGAGCGCGGGCGGCAGGGCCACGTACCCGCCCATCGGCCTGCCCTCGGGACCGAAGGGGCCTGCACCCTGTTCGTTCAGCAGCAGCTCACGGTCCCCGTCGTTCAGCTTCAACCCGACCGAGGAGCCGAGAAGCCCCATAAACATGTTGCCGTTCACGAAGGCGCCAAGGTTTCCGAACATCGGCTTGACCTCGACCCGCGGGTCGTCGGGCACCAGGGAGCGAAACCGCAGCTTGTCCTCCTCCGTCGGCTTCGGCATCTCCACTGCTCAGCCGGTCCGCTCGAGTATCACCACCGGGATCTTCCTGGTGGTCTTCATTTCGTACTCGCCGAACTGGGGGTAACGCCGCTTCTGCTCTTCGAACAGGCGGTCCCTTTCCTCGCCCTCGGCCACGACGGCGTTGGCCTCGAAGCTTTCGGTCCCGACCTCCGCCCGCACCTTCGGGTTGGCGACGAGGTTGTCGAACCACTGGGGGTGGGTCGGAGCGCCCCCCTTGGAGGCGAACACCACAACCCGGTCGCCGTCCGGGAGGTACATCAACGGCGTGGTGTGCGGCTTGCCGGTCCTGCCGCCGGTGGTGGTCAGCAGCACCATCGGCGCTCCCTCGAACGGCCCTCCCACCCGGCCCTCGTTTGCCCGAAACTCCTCGATGATCTTCTCGTTCCAGTCGTTCGCCATTGATACTCCCCTGTCCGAATCCGCCCTTGCTGCGCCCTGCCTCGAAGGCCACAGCCTACCGGCTGCGGAACCCTGATTCGCCGAGAGGATTGCGCCGGCGCCCGGCTGTGGAAAGCTATAGGCATGCTCATCGACCGCCATGGGCGAAGGCACAGCTGATGCTCTGGGGACTGGTCGGCGTCCTGGTGGTCTTCGGATCGGTCCTCGCGACGTCCGAGGCCGCCCTCACCCGCATGACCCGGGTCCGGGCGTTGACGCTCAAAGAGGAGGGCAGGCGCCACGCCCACCTGGTCGAGAAGATCGAGGCGGACCTTCCCCGCTACCTCAACTCGGTCTACTTCTCGGTGATGCTCGTCCAGAACGGCTCGGCAATCCTGGTGGCCATACTGGCCGAGCACCAGTTCGCCGGTGAGGGCGACGGGTGGTGGGTGGCCCTGGTGTCGGCGGTCTTCACTCTTGCCTACTTCGTGTTCGTGGAAGCGATGTCCAAGACCTTCGGTGTGCTTCACAGCGACCGGGCCGCGCTGCTGGTCTCCCCGATCGTCTACGCACTGGGCAAGGCACTGGCGTTTCCAACCCGGTTGCTGATCGGTCTGGCCAACGTGCTGATTCCCGGTAAGGGCCTCAAGTCGGGCCCGTTCGTCGAGGAGGAGATCCGGTCGATGGCCGACGTCGGCAGGGAGGAAGGAACGCTGGAGCGTAGCGAAGCCCAGCTAATTCACTCGGTCTTCGAGTTCGGCGACCGCCTGGTGCGCGAGGTGATGGTTCCTCGTCCCGACATCGTCGCCGCTCCCGTGGACGGCGGAATGGACACCGTGCTCGACCTGATGCTGAAGCACGGCCACTCCCGGGTGCCGGTCTACGGCGAGGGTATCGACGACATCGTCGGAGTTGCCTACGCCAAGGACCTGCTGAGGCACCTCCACGCCGGCAAGAGGAGCGTCCGGCTGACGGCGATCGTTCGCGATCCGCTTTTCGTGCCGGAGACCAACCACGCCGCCCGGTTGCTGAAGGACATGCAGACCCGGCAGGTCCACATAGCAATCGTCACCGACGAGTACGGCTCGACCGCCGGCCTCGCG
The DNA here is from genome assembly GCA_036259335.1 of Actinomycetota bacterium. GTDB lineage: Bacteria > Actinomycetota > CADDZG01 > JAHWKV01 > JAHWKV01 > JAJCYE01. Next base: position 8,963 of record DATABX010000083.1, on the reverse strand, counting down.
ACCATCGAGGACCTGCTGGAGGAGCTGGTGGGCGAGATAGCCGACGAGTACGACGAGCAGCCGCAGCCCGAGGTCGAAAAGCTCGGGGACAACCGCTTCCTGGTCAGCGGCCGGATGTCGATCGACGACTTGAACGGGCTCCTGGGCGCCGACCTGCCGCACGAGGAGTGGGACACGGTGGCCGGGCTGGTCTTCGGGCTGGTCGGAGCGGTACCGACTCAATCGACCGTGGTGAGGCACGACGACGTGCTGCTGACCGTGGAGAAGGTCCAGGGAAGGCGGATCGCCAAGGTGCTGGTGACCAAAGTGGACGAGGTCCCCGCCGAACCGCTTTGAGAACCGCTGGGCTCAGCGCTTTCCGAGGCGCTTGCGCCACCCACCCCGATCGTCGCCGGGGTCCTCGGCCGGCGGGAGGTTGGCCAGTATGTCCATCAGCTGCTGGGACTCGGTGCGGGCCACCGCGGACGCAACCGTCTCCGGCGGCTGGGGCAGCTCCTCGTTGCCGAAGAAGTTGCCGCCCAGGCTGAACGGGACGTGGTGGGGAAGGTCGGCCCGGCCGAGCTCGGTCATGGTCGTGGCGTCGACCACCAGCAGGAAGGACTGCTCGGTATCGGTGTCCAGCACCACGGACAAAAGCACGCCGTCGTCCTCCTCGAAGCCGCCGGGGCGCGCCACGAAGATCGGCTCCCCGGGGAAGCAGCCCTCCTGTTGCCAGACCTGCGTCGGCTCGCCGTAGGTGTCGACCTTGACCAGCGAGTTGGCGAAGTCGAAAGTGAGCGACGCGCCCTGAAGCAGCGAGCCGTAACCGCCGAACCCGTAGAAGTAACGGTAGGGAAGTCCGTTGAACGCCGGGTTGATCCTCGGCAGCTCGACGAAGGCATCCCGCAGCCGCTCCCACTCGACCGTGCCCTCCATGGGGTCCAGCCGGAACCGGCGGACCTCCGGAACCGGGATCGAGCCGCCCGATCGCAGATTGTCCAGGTACAGGGCATCGAGGATTCCCGGGTCCTGGTAGGCAACCAGGTCCACGACGAAGCCGTCTTCGTCGACGAAGGAGTTGATGAGGTGGAGGAAGAAGAACGACTCGGTCTCGAAGGTGTTGAGCACCTCGCCGTCGGTCTTGTCGATGATCCAGAACCGGCACGGCTCGTCCGGGTTCCAGTCGAAGCAGTTGGCGAACGCCTTGCCGCCGGCGATCAGCGCCATGTAGTCGAGCCGGTAGGGCTGCTCGATGAATATCACGTAGCGGTCGGTGAGGCCGAAGCTGTTCACGAACGAGGGGGCGTCGGTCGGGATGATCGTCATCAGCTCACGTTTGGTGCCGTCGAACCGGTACAAATTGTGGCTCACCGGCGGGTCCAGGCTGATGGTCCAGTTGTAGAGGTAGCCGTTTTCGGGGTCCACCTGGGGGTGCGGCGTGGTGAACCCGTCCGGGAGGTTGTCCTCGAAGTCGAAGGTGCCGATGGTCTTGAGCGTGTAGGGGTCGAACTCGATCGGCAGCGGCATCTGCGTAGTGGCGAGGATCTTGTCCCGGATCTTCACCACGTTGACGATGGCGTTGTCGGTCCCGTGCGGCTCGTAACCCTGCGAGACGTGGTGGAAGGTTTTCGGGTCGGGATCGGTGGCGAACTCCCGGAACGAGATCTGGTCGTTCTCCATCGCGTGGAGGTAGGCCCGGCTCTGGATGAACTTGTTGCCGTAGGACACCTGCCCGCCGTCCAGCGTGAACCGGTGGAGCATCCCCAGGCCGTCGAACCAGTGGTTGAACTTCTGCTGCCCGACCTCGAACTTGGTGGGGCCGGTGCGCACCAGGGTGCCGGAGAGCCAGGAGGGAATCTGCCCGGAGACGGGGGCCCGGTCGAGCTCCACCTCGTTCTCCATCGACTCGAATCCGAGGGCGTACGCCGGTGGTTGGCGGGAAGCTGAGCGGTCTTCGGGTGTCGAACGGTCGAAGCTGGAGCTCATGAGACCGTCTCCTTCTCCCGGAACGGGAACATCCGGGGAATCGAGTAGGCGAAGGTCGGGTTGCCCTTGACCCAGAGCTTGCCCTGCATGAACGCCTTCACGCCGCCCATCTCCTCGGTGATCAGCCGCACGAAGTTGGGAAGGGAGACGGCGATGGTGGCGTCGGCGCCGTAGGCGTCCCGCGGCTCGGCCGTGACGTCGTTGCCGGAGATCTCAACTCGCCAGTTGTAGAGCCGCTCCTCGGCGCTGATCTCGAAACCGATCACGCAGTCCCTGGCCTGTTCCGGATCCAGCTCCAGGGGGAGGATGGCCATGACTACCTCGAGAAACAGGGCCGGCTTTCCCAGGATGTTGACCAGCTCCATGATTTCCTGGTCGGACTTGCCTCTCGTCTGCTCCCACAAGTAGACCCGTTCCGCAGACATGCGGCCCTCCTTAGGTAGGCAACCAGGTTGAAGCCTACGGCTTTCGGTTACCCGGTCAGCACCTTATGTTACATCCGCCGATGCCTTCGAGAACCCGTGCGGAGAAAAACAGTGCGGCCGATCGCTTCAGACCGGGACGGACCGGCCCTCGGCGACCCGGCGGAGGCCCTCCTCGTCGAGAATCTCGATACACCGGTAGTTGACGCTCAACAGGCCCTGGGCTTCGAACTCTCCCAACACCTGGTTGACCGACGACCGGTGGACACCGAGCATTGCCGCCATGGTGCCCTGCGAGTGACGAAAGGCTCCTCCGACCTCCTCGTGCAGCAGGAACTGGGCGACCCGGTCGCGCAGTGCCGTCGTCAGCAGGGCGACGATTCGGTTGTGGTTCTTGCAGACCTGAAGCGCGAGCTTGGCCATCCAGCGCCGGGCCAGAGAGGTGCTGGTGGATAGCAGCTGTTCGAAGTCCCGGCGGTCCAGGAACAGGCACTCGCTGTTCTCGGCAGCCCGGGCCTTGAAGGGGGACGCCTGCCCCCGGAGGATCTGAATGTCTCCCACCGCTTCGCCGGGGTTGATCATCCGGATCAGCGCACGGTGCTCCCCCGTGCCGTAGATGAGCTCGATCGCCCCGGACTGGAGGATCCACACGCCGCTGGGGTCCTCGCCCTCGTGGAACAGGACCTCTCCCCATTCGAGGACCTTCGGCGTCAGGTAGCGGGAGAGCTCCGCCAGGTCGTCGCTGGAGAAGGGCGCCGCTTCGGCTTCGGCGAAGTTCGCCGCCACCCAGGCGGCATCCAGGTGCGTCATACGGGGCACCCCACTCGGGGGGTATGGGATCGAAGGACCAAGCGATCAGACACCATGGCGCGCTTCCTCTCAGAGAAAATGAAGCGCCGACCAGACTTCCCGGCTCACCAAACTCCATCCTAACCGAGTTCGCAAGCACTTCAGGCGCGCGGCCATGGCCGGCCAAACCTCGCCGGACGGTCAGCCCTCTACGCCTTCAAGAACTGGGCAGAGCGCGCATCCACAACCACCTCGACCAGCAGCCCGGCGTCGTGCGCCCTCTTCCAGACCTTCATCAGCCGGGCGATCGCTCGCGAGTGCAGGAAGTCGACGTCGCGAAGGTCTACCACCACGGGCATCGAGGAGAAGCTGACAGTTTGCCGCAGGGCCTGGCCGAAGCTTTCGGCCATCGACCTGTCCACCACGCCGGACACCTTGAGCAAAGAGCAGTCCGGCAGACGGGTGATCGACATCGGAGCCGCCGGTGTGGCCGCCTCTCGCAGTGCGGCCCGGGCCCGATCCCCGCGGACCAGGCCCCTCCACCGGTTCCCCAGACGCCGAACCCCGCCGGCGAGGGTACGGAGTATCAACGGATCAACCTCGGCAGCTGAGCGTTCTCCAGCCGGGTGTGCCACCCGGAGCCGATACGCCCGCCGATCGAGCCGCCGGCCAGCGTGGAGATCGCAAGAGCCGCGCCCAGAGCCGCAGCATCCGGCAGGTCGGCGACAGAGAAAGGCAAGTCGTCCAGGCCCGCTGCGGACGCCCAGTCCGGTCCGGCCACGAGCTGCACCAGGACGGTCAACGCGGCGATGAGGATTATGGCTCCGAGACCCACGAGCAGGCCGTTGAGCCAACCGGAGCCGCGGGCCATCCGGCCCGCGGTGTAGCCGCCCCACAGGTACGCCAGGAACTGCACGACCACCACCCCGATCGCAGCGATGAGCCCGGCGTTGTCTCCCTGGTTCGCCCTGAGGCCCCCTTCGAGCAAACCGGAAGCGGCCAGGATCGCGCCGGCCACCAGGTTGAGCACCACAAAGGCGCCGAAGGCGACAAGGATGCCGCTGAGAACCGACCAGGCGGAGAATCCGCCTCGGGCCCGCATCACGTCGGCGATCGAGATCCCCTTCGGATTCCCGATCGGGTGGGCAGTGACCAGGGTGGGGCCGGTGGAGCGAGGCGGCTCGGAGGTCACCCGGCGGTCATCCTGCTTCGGTTGGGACGAATCTCTGCCTGCTGACTTCTCCACTTTCGTCACCTCCACTTAGCCGGACCGGGAGGGGTCATGTCCTCCCGCGGGTAGGCCGGTCCGGGAGGGCGGCGCGGCGCTCCCGGCTCAACCCGTTGTTCACCCGCTATCCGGAAACGTCGCCCCGACTGTCGCGGCTGCGACAGTGTCGAGCCGGGTCGCGGTCGGCTTGCAGGAGGCGGGATTCGGCGGGATGTGTCGGCGCTCCGACAGTCGGCATCCTGCTTTTGCGGCCCGAAACGGATAATCCGGACCACAAGCCGATCGTCGGAAGGAAACAGTTGACCATCACCAAATCGGTTCAAAGCCCCAGCAGGACCCGCATGAGGATCGTCGATGCCGCATGGCGCGCAGCGGCCGAAGTGGGCGTCGCCAAACTTTCTCTCGAGGATGTCGCCGCCGAGGCCGGGCTGGACACGGGTACCGTCCTCGAACTTGTAGGCAGCACGGACGAACTGCTTCTGGCGTTGCTGGACGACGACTCGGCACAGCTCGAGGGCGTCCTCTACCAGCTGGAAGCCGCCGCCCTCCCGGAGGCGGAGCGCCTGAGCCAGTTCGTGCAGGTGGCGCTCCGGATGGCGGGCACGTCCGAGCGGGCGCCCGTGCTCAAGGACCTGTGGGCGATCGTGCTCGGCCGGCCGGACCTCAGTGAGTGGGCCGCCGAGAGGATCCGGGGCCGGCGCACGATCCTGCGCAACTGGATCGACCGGGTAACCGGCGCCGAGCTTCAAGCCACTCCCTCGAATGCCCTCGCCTCGGCGCTGCTCGCCTTGATCGACGGCCTGATACTGCACGCCGGGCTGGACCCGTCGGCCTTCAGCTGGGAAAACGTCACGGCAGCGGTGGACGCCATCCTGGGCGGGCTACAGGAGAAGAGTCCGGTCAGGTAACCGAGTCGAGCAGTCCCAAACCGAACCAGATAACCAGGGCCCAGACAACGACGATGCCGGCTGCAATGCCGGCCGCCAGATACTGCTGCGTCAACTTCTTGGATGACTCGTCGTCCTGGTCAGCTCGGGACCACTGCCCCTCGTACGGTTTTCCGACCATACTCGTCCTCCTTGGGTGTTGGCGTCCGACCACTCTGGACCACCGGCGGGGTGGCTAGACAGCGAAATGTCGCAGGGCCGACACGGTCGGCGCTACCCCACCTCTGTCGCGAAATCTACCGCCGTGCGGGAGCCCCGCCCCGTACTGTGGTCTGGCCGACACTGGGGAGTCGCGGTGGTTAGGCCCGGGAAGGACCAACAGTGGACGACGAGAAAGGAGTTGCCATGCGCAGAGCCGCGCAGGAACTGCTGGGCTACCGCCTCCAGGGCATCGACGGCGAACTCGGCGACGTGGAGGATCTGTACTTCGACGATTCCAAGTGGAGGATTCGCTACTTCGTCGTCAACACCGGAAGCTGGCTGTCCGGGCGGCGGGTCCTGCTCTCGCCTTTGGCCCTTACCGGCGTTCCGAGAGACGACCGGCGCATAAACGTGGCGCTCACCACCGATCAGGTCCGCAACAGTCCGGATATCGACCTCCACCGGCCGGTTTCCCGGCAGGAGGAGATCGATCTTCACACCCACTACGGCTGGATGTACTACGGATTCGGCGGCCTGCCTATGGAGATTCCACGCATTGCCGTCCCCGACGACTCGGCCCGGCCGCCGGAACCGCCGAAGGACCCTGCGGACCGCCACCTGCGCAGCGTGAAGGAGGTAACCGGCTACCGGATCGCAGCTACCGACGGGAACCTGGGCCACGTCGAGGACTTCGTCGTCGACCACGCCACCTGGGACGTCGCTTATCTGGTGGTGGATACCGCGCCACTGTGGATGGGGAAGAAGGTCCTCATCTTCCCGGGGCTCGTCGAAGACGTCGACTGGGGCGGGCGGTCGGTGGCACTGGCCCTTACAAAGGACCAGATCGACCAGGCTCCCGAGTGGGACGGCTCGTTTCCGGTGGAGCCCCGCTACGGCGACAAGCTGCAGGCCCACTACGACCGGGTCAGCTATGTGGTTTGAATTTTCCGGGGTAGGGACCAGGCATCCCGGGCGATCCAGGTCACCGATCGGCAGGACGCTCCAGCTGGCAGTCACGTTGCTCTTGGCGATCGGTGCGACCGCGTGCGGTGAGGAGGGCGTAGAAACCCCCGAACCGGTCGATACCACCGAACCGGCACTGCCGGCGTGGCTGGTCAGCGTCGAGCCGATGCCCGGCCAGCGGAGCGCATCCCTTCGACGGGTGGAGGTACAGCACCGGGTGGTCACCGATGGCGAGAACGTGCGGCTGTCGATCGATGGGGTCGACGTCACCTCCTACGCCGAGTTCGGGCGCGAAGAGACGGTGGGCGGGCCGGGACTGCTGGTCTACGACTTCGAGCAGGCGAGAGACTTTCTGCCGCTCGACCCCGGCGAGCACACCGCCACCGTGGACCGGGTGAGGCTGACCGGGATCGGCGAAGAGTTCGAGATCCTGGACTCCTACAGCTGGTCCTTCACGATCCAGTGAGGCCGATGAGAAGGGCCCTTCTGGGCACCATCGCGGCGGCTGCCCTGCTGCTGACGGCGTGCGCCGACGCGCCGGTTGAAGAGGACTCCTCGCCAACCCCCGCCAGTGAGTCGACCGAACCGGCCTCCCCCACCGCGGGCGCCACGACCGGCTCCCCGGCCGCCGCCGGCGGGGGGCAGTGGTCCACCTGCGAGCACCCCGAGGGGGTCGTCGTCTCCTATCCGGCCGGGTGGCAGGTCAACCAGGGCGGTGCGCTTCCGGCCTGCAGCGCCTTCGACCCGGCGGCGCTGGAGATTCCCGCAGGGCAGGAAACGTTCGATGCCGCGGTGTTGCTGAGCGTCGATCCGGTTGACTTCGCCGCCGCCGTGGATCCCGAGACGATCTCGGGAGAGGTTCTGGATCGTTCCGAGGCGTTCGTCGACGGGCACGACGCGGTTCGGGTCGAGACGCGTTCCGAGGCGAACGCGCTGCTTCCGGAGGGCGGCCGGAGCACCCGCTGGTTCGTAGTGTTCGGCCGGGAAAGCACGCTTTCGCTGGTCACCCACGAGGTCGGCTCCGAGGACGACTACGAGACGGAACGCCAAATCCTGGACCAGATGGTCGAGCGGCTTCAGCTGCCGGCCGACAGCTGACCCCGGCAACTCTGACCACCGCGCCGCTATCAGGCGGGCGGTGCCGCTCGTGACGCTCTCACCCAACTCCAGCCTTCGAGGAGGCGATGGAATGGCTTGGACCAAAACTGCTCCCCGCATATCGGTGATCGTGATGCTGCTGTTCGGCGCTACCCTGACCGATCCGTTCCTGACGCCGGCTTCGGCACAGTCGCTGCTGCTCATGTGGTCGCGCGGTCCCGATGTCGCCGACTGGCAGCGGAGCCTGAACGAGGTGAGAGACGACGACATTGCCGTGGACGGCATCTTCGGTCCGCAGACCGCCCGGGCAACCCGCGAGTTCCAGCGGAGCGCCGGGATCCAGGTGGACGGGATCGTGGGTCCGCAGACCCGGGCGGCGATGCGGGGTGGTGCGGCCCCGACCGGCGACGTGCTGAACCGGGGCGACACCGGGCCCGCCGTGCTTGACCTGCAGGCGCAGCTGCGGGGACTGAAGTACTGGGTGGGACCCGTCGACGGGATCTTCGGCACCCTGACCCACCAGGCGGTCACCGCCTTCCAGAAGGTCAACGGCCTGCCGCGCACCGGGCGGGTTGACGGGGCCGTGCGCTCCGCACTGGCCTCTCCTGCCGCCCCCCGGACCACGAGCACCCGGCCCGGCCTGGTGGTGGAGGTGAACGAGTCCCAGCAGGTCCTGTTGCTGGTGGTCGACGGAGCCGTCGACCTGGTCTTCAACACCTCGACCGGAACCGAGGAGCCCTATTCCTACGAAGGCAGGGACTACCTGGCCGACACGCCGAACGGCGAGTGGAGGATCTACCGCCAGATCGATGGGTGGCGGCAGTCAAACCTGGGACGGTTGTACCGGCCGAAGTACTTCCACGAGGACGGGATCGCCATCCACGGCTACCCCAACGTGCCGTCGTACCCGGCGTCTCACGGCTGCGTCCGGGTCAGCATGGCGGCGATGGATTATCTGTGGCCCCGGCTGCCGATAGGGACCCCGGTGCTGGTCTACTAGCGACCTGGTCCGGGGTGTCGGTGCCCCCGGTGAGATTCGAACTCACACTGTAGACATTTTAAGTGTCCTGCCTCTGCCATTGGGCTACGGGGGCCGGCATCCCAGTATGACTTTGAGCCGGTCGAACGGGCGGTTTGAGATGCCCATTGAAGTTCGGGCAACGTTCACCTGCGGTTCGCCCGGCCGCCAGGCCTCCGTAATCTGCGCTCGATAACGTGCCCTCGAGCCGTTCGAGGGGGGTGCCCATGTCCACGATGAGCCGAAGAGACTTCATGAAACGAGGTGCTGCAGTAGCCGGCGGGCTGGCAATCGCCGGCCCCCTGCAGGCGCTTTCCCAACGCAGCGCACTTGCCGCCACCGGTAAGGCGGCCGGCTACGGCCCCCTCGAGTACAAGGGAGATCTCTGGCTG
>DATABX010000082.1:0-7590 GCA_036259335.1 Actinomycetota bacterium | reverse complement strand
GCTGGCGCCCGGCGTGGAGAACCTTTCGGCCGAGCTGACCGCCCGCCGGTCCCGCTTGGCGGCCGCCCATGAGGCGGTGGCGAAGGCCCGGACGGCCCGGGAGTCGGCCGACGTTCGTGAGCGCCGTGCCCGCCGGGACCTCGACGACCTGGCCCACAGGTCGCGCGAGGCGACGAACCTGTTGAGCCACACGAGCGGGCTGCTCGGCATACCTTCGGTCGCACCGGACGAGGAGGGTCTGTGGGACGCCGCCAAGCGGGTGCTCGAAGCCGGCGCCGCTCGGGTGGAGGACCTCCAGCGGCAGAGCTCCAGGTTGCAGGCGGCGGCCGAGACCGCAGCCCGCCTGGTCGACGCCTTCCGGAGCCGGTTCGACGCCGGTCCGCAGGACCAGGCGTCCAGCGTGCTGGTTCGGGCCGAGAATGCCGTGACCCGCCTCGAGCTGAAGATCGAGGAGCTCAAGCTCGGTATGGAGAAGCGAAAGCAGATCGAGATTCAGCTGGCGGCGCTGGTGGAGCGCCGAGGCCGGTTCGACCGGCTGATCGCCGACTTCGCCGACTCGAAGTTCACCGCCTATCTGCTGGACGAGCAGCGCCGGCTTCTCTCCCGGCTGGGTTCGGAGAAGTTCGTCGAGCTCACCGGCCACTACACCTTCGACGACGAGGGCCAGTTCCAGATCGTCGACCAGCGCACCGGGGTCACCCGGACACCCGACACCCTGTCGGGCGGAGAGACTTTCCTGGCATCGCTGTCGCTGGCGCTGGCCCTCTCCGAGGCGGTGGCGCTGGAAGGGGGACGGCTGGGGTGCTTCTTCCTCGACGAGGGGTTCGGCAGCCTGGACCAGGAGAGCCTCGACCTGGCGCTGGAGGGAATCGAGAAGCTGGCCGACCCGGGACGGCTGATCGGCCTCATCTCCCACATCCCGGGGGTCCAGGCCCGGCTGGACGACCTGATCATCCTGGAGCGGGGGGCGGACGGCAGCACCGAGGTGGCTCAGCACGAAGGCCCGATCGGCTACGCGTCCCTTTTGGTCTGAATTGAGCTGACCGACTACTGGACTACTGTCCCGTGCAGAATCGTAGGCCGGCCGCTTCGTTGTCGAGGGATACTTAACCGACGCAGCCGCCCTGGAACCCGATGGAGGTCCGGATGAGAAACCGCAGACAGAAGTTGGCCCTTTCCGCTGCAGCGCTTATGTCGCTGGTGATGCCCTTGATCGTGGCGGTGCCGGCCTCGGCGGCCGAGGAAGCAACTCTTTCGGTCTCCAAGACCGGAAACGGCGGCGGCACGGTGACGTCCAGCCCGGGCGGGATCGACTGCGGCGGCGACTGCTCGAACAACTACGAGCTCGGCACCCAGGTGACTCTTACTGCAGCCGAGAACGCGACCTCGGTGTTCACCGGGTGGTCCGGCGGCGGCTGCTCGGGGATCGCACCCTGCACGGTGACGGTCAACGCCAACACGAACGTCCAGGCCAACTTCGTTGCCTGCACGATCATCGGGGCCAACTACATCTTCGGAACGCTCGGCGACGACGTGATGTGCGGCGGCTCGGGTCACGACGGATTCATCGACCTGGGCGGCGACGACATCATCTCCGGCAAGGGTGGCGCCGACGTCGTCTTCACCGCTCCCGGCAACGACTGGGTGTCCGGCGGTCCGGGGAACGACTGGATGTTCGGTGAGATGGGCGACGACGTGCTGATCGGCGGCGACGGCACGGACTACGCCTATGGCGACATCCCCTACGCGCCGCAGGGTACCGACGTCTGTGACGCCGAGAACAAGTTCTGGGGCTGCGAGAGCTAACCACTCGGGCGGGGGCCGAGCGGCGCTAGATCCCCGGTAGCAGCTGGAACAGCAGCGTCAGAACGTTCGAGATCAGTCCCAGCAACCCGGTGTCGGCCGGTCCCCCCGGCGGGTCGTCCGGCGGTTGCGCCGGGAACTCATTGGCGGTGGCGTGCATCGCCTGGTTGAGCGTGCCGTCCGGGTCCGGCTCCTGCGCCAGCGGAAACACCGACACCGCGCGGTTTCCGACCACCGAGGCCGAGATGTAGTCGCCGGTCATGCGGCCCCTGCTGGTGTTCGGCAGCCAGGAGAAGGGCATCGACCGCGCGTTCAGGCGGACCGCCGGGTTCCAGCTCTCGCCGCCGTCGACCGACGAGGTGAAGCCGAAGTTCAGGCTGCACCCCTCGAATGTGCCGCACGGCGAGTCGGAGTAGAAGAAGTAGAGACCCAGCCTGGCGTCGGGGCCGCTGGTCGCCGGGTCGACGGCCAGGCCGGGCTGGAGGCGGTCGGCTCCGGCCGGTACCGGGTTCGGCCCCCCTTCTGCCGGACGGATGGCCCGTACCGGGCTCCAGTTGATTCCGTCGTCCGAGGTGCTGATCACCGTGTCGTTGCCGGAGTTCAGGCAGACGTTGCGGAACCGGCAGTCCTGCCAGACTGCGTAGATGCGCCCGGCGCCGTCGACCTCCACCGAGGGGAAGGCGCTGTTGCGGTAGTCCGGCGGCCGGCGGATCCGAACCTCGGAGAACCGTGACCTCGACCCGAAGCTCAGGCCGCCGTCGGTGGACCGAACCGAGACGATCGACTGCTGCAGCCCGTCGAGGGCCACCACCACGACGTTGCCGTTCGGCTGTACCACCGGCTGCACCCCGAACCCGGTGGGCGACCCTTCCGGCCGAATCGGCTCCGACCAGGTCAGCCCGCCGTCGGTCGACCGGGTGATCTCCATCACGCCGCCCGCCTGAAAGTTGGTCCACACGACGTAGCAGTTGCCGAAGAAGCGGCTGCCCGGGGAGTTGTCGCATGCAATCCAGTTCTTGTCGTGCCCGAAGCCGCTGGTGTAGTCCGAGACCAGGTGAGGCGTCTCCCAGTTGACGCCGTCGGCCGAGCGGCTCACGAAGACTGCGGTGCCGGGCGAGTTCTCCGAGGTGGTCAGGGTGTTGATCAGCCAGACCCCGTGGGCGGAGTCGTAGGCGACGCTCGGGTCGGCGGCCCGGAAGTTGGTCCCGGGTGGGTCGGAGAAGATCGTGAGGCCGGGCAGGAAGCCCGAGGTCCAGGTGGCGCCGGCGTCCGGGGAGAACGCCCAGCCGATGTTCGACGAGCCGCCCTCGGCCCTTCCGACCATGAAGGCGGAGAGAATCCGGTCGCCGAAGGCGAAGGTGTCGGGCTCCACCTGGGTGCGGTGGATGCTCTCGGGGTTGGTGTACGGGTCGGAGCTCACCTGCACCGGGGTGGTGGTCTGCGCCGCCGCCGGCGACGCGCACAGCAGGGAGGCGATCAGCAACATCGCCGCGGCCAGGGCTGGACGTCTCACGACCACTCAACTACCCCGGGAAGCACTTGGGGACACATGACCTAAAAGTACAGGCCCCACCGGTCCTGGGCTCCGAAGACCCGGGAGACGAAGCCGATCAGGGGCACCGCATCCTTGAGCAGGCCGGCGCCCGTGGCCGGCGTCACGTGCCGGAACGACCCGACCCGGGTGAGCCGCCCGGTCGCCGGCGGTTCGAGGGAATCGACCAAAAGTGCGGACTCGCTGGGAGGGGAGGCCGGATCCTGCCGGCTGTGCATGGCGTTGACCGGGACACGGATGCGGTCGATGCGCGAGGCGGGGGACAGGTCGGCGATCAGGTCGCCGAGACCGGCCGGCAGGGCGGCGACCAGGCCCCGGGTTCGTTCAGGATCGGTGTTGACCATCAGCTCGTAGACCGCCCGGGCCTCGGACGACAGACCCTCGGGGTTGCGGCGGTCGTAGGCGTCGATCAGCGCCCTCTCGTCGGGCCGGGGCAGGTAGTTGGCCAGGAACTCGGTCACCGCCCTGCCGGCGCGCGGGTCGGGCGTCCACTCGCCGGTCGACCCTCCCGGGGCATTCACCCGGCCGGTCGTCACCCCCTGCAGCAGGTGGACGAGGTCGAAGTAGGTACCAACCGTCACCAGCTCCAGCACCTTGTCCTGGATGTCCGGCTCCTCCTCCATCGCCACCAGGGAGGACGCCGCCCCGAAGGAGAAGGCGAGCACCAGCACCCGGTCACCGGTCAACCCGTGGAGGTGGTCGATCGCCTGGCGGATCCGGGCAGTGTCGGTCCGGTCCAGCCGCTGCTCGCCGAGCGCCAGCGATGGCGCAAGCACCGTCCGGCCGAGGCGGCTGAGCGAGGTGGCAATTTGAACGATGCGGGGGTCGGCCGGCCCGCCGGGAGCGACCCCGTGCACCAACACCACCCCGGGCATCGTCTCCGGGCCCTCGTAGAGGTCTGCGGTGCCGTTCTCCAGCTCGACCACCGATCGACGGGGCTCCGGCGCCAGGCTCAGCGGCTTCACCGGCGCCAGCATCTCGCCGAGCAGCAGAGCCGACTTGACGGTGCTCCGCACGACAGGAGTGGCGGCCCCGGCGGTGAGCGCCAGCGCCAGGATCAGGCCCTTGCGAGCCAAACCGCTACTCGGCTTCCAGCCGGACCAGGTCTTCGTAGGTCTCCCGCCGGACCATCAGGCGGGCCTCGCCCCCGGCAACGGTGACCACCGCCGGGCGGGGCTTGCGGTTGTAGTTCGAGGACATGGAGTAGGTGTAGGCGCCGGTCGCCGGCATCGCAATCAGGTCGCCCCGGGTGACCGAGCGGGGCAGCTCCAGCCTTTCGGCCAGCAGGTCGCCGGACTCGCAGTGCATGCCGGCCAAGGTGACGACGAAGCCGGCTTCCTCGTTCGCCTTGTTGGCCAGGATCGCCCCGTAGCGCGCCTGGTAGAGCGCCGGACGGATGTTGTCGCTCATGCCGCCGTCCACCGACACAAAGGTGAGGTCGTCGGAGGTCTGCTTGATCGCTCCCACCGAGTAGAGCGTGACCATCGCGTTGCTGATCAGCCAGCGGCCCGGCTCGAAGGACAGGGCGGGCAGGGTGACCCCGTTGCTCTCGGCGGCCTTCCGGGCGGTGGCGATCACCAGCTCACCCAGGGCCTTGACGTCGAAGGGGACATCGCCCGGCAGGAACGGAACTCCGAAGCCGCCGCCGAGGTTGAGCTCGGCAAACTCCAGGCCGAACTCCGCCTTGATCTCGGCGAGGAAGCCGAACAGGACCTCGATCGTCTCCTGGAACGGGTCGGGGGAGAAGATGTTCGATCCGATGTGGGCGTGGAGCCCCAGCAGCTCGAGGTCGGGGGCGGCGTTGGCCCGGATCACCGCCTCCCGGGCCATGCCGCCCTGGAGCGGAAGTCCGAACTTGGACTCGTGGTGGCCGGTGCGGATGTGGGCGTGGGTGTCGGCGGTCACCCCGGGGGTCACCCGGAGGAAGACCGGCTGCCTGCGCCCCGCCTGCCGGGCAAGCGTCCCGATCCGGTCGAGCTCCTCCAGGTTGTCCACCGCGATGCGGCCGATGCCGGCGTCGATAGCCATCTTGAGCTCGGAGTCCAGCTTATTGTTGCCGTGCAGGATCATGCGGGCCGCCGGAAATCCGGCCTCCAGAGCGGTGTACAGCTCTCCGCCCGAGGCTACGTCCAGGTTCAGGCCCTCCCTCTCGGCCAGCCGGCAGATCGCCTTGCTGAGAAAGGCCTTGGCGGCGTAGTAGATCGTTGCGCCGGCGAACGAGGCCCGGATCGAGCCCGCCCGGTCGGTGAAGGTCTGCTCGCAGAAGACCAACAGCGGCGTGCCGAAGCGCTCGGCGAGGGCGACGGTGTCGCACCCACCGATCAGCAGATGCCCGCTTTTGTCGACCTCGGCGGTGTGGGGGAGCGCCGCCCGCAGCTGTTCGGCGGGCGTCACATCGACTCCGGTGCGGAAACGCCGATCAGCTCGACGGTGTTGGCCAGGACCTGGCGGGTGCCGTCGACCAGCCACAGCCGTGCCCGCGACAGCTGGGCGTCGTCGCTCAGCACCCGGCAGTCACGGTAGAAGGCGCTGAACAGCGACGCCAGCGCCTGGGCGTAGTGGGTCAGCCGGTGCGGCGCCCGCAGGCGGGCCGACTCCGCCACCATGTCGGGGAACTCAGAGAGCTTGCGGATCAGCTGCGCCTCCGCCTCGTGGGTCAGCAAGGTCAGGTCGGCGTCGTCCACCGGCCCGAGCTCGATGCCCTGATCCCGGGCGTTGCGCAGGATCGAGCAGGTTCGGGCGTGCTGGTACTGGACGTAGTACACCGGGTTCTCCTGGGACTCGGACTTCACGAGGTCGAGGTCGAAGTCGATCGTCGAGTCGATGCTACGGCTGACCAGGGTGAACCGGGCGGCGTCCACCCCCACCTCGGCGAGCAGCTCGTCGATGGTCACGATGGTTCCCGCCCGCTTGGACATCTTGGCTGCCTCGCCTCCGGAGATGAAGTTCACGAGCTGCTGGAGCATTATCTCCACCGGCTGTTCCAGCTCGAGGGCTTTGGCCACCGCCTGCAGGCCCGCCACCTGCCCGTGGTGGTCGGCGCCCCACACGTAGAGCACCCGGTCGAATCCCCGGCTCACCTTGTCGAGCAGGTAGGCGACGTCCGCCGCCAGGTAGGTGGTGGTCTGGCCGTCCGAACGAACGAGCACCTGGTCCCGCGCGGCCCCCAGGTCGCTCGATCGGAACCAGATCGCGCCCTCGTCCTCGAAGGTATGGCCGCCGGCAGCGAGCCGATCTATGCCGGCCTTCACCTTCCCGGACTCGTGAAGGGAGGACTCGTAGAGCCAGCTGTCGAAGTGAACCCGGAACCCGGTCAGCGTCCGGCGGTGGCTCTCGACCATCCGCTCGGTGCCGATCCGCCCGACCCGGACCGGGTCATCCGCAAGGCTGTCGGCGAACTCGGAGGCCAGCTCACGCCCCAGCTCGGCCAGGTACTCGCCCCGGTAGCCGTCCTCCGGGACCTCGGCATCCCGGCCGAGGGCCTGCAGGTACCGGGCGTGCAGCGAGGCCGAGAACCGCTCCATCTGCTTGCCGGCGTCGTTGACGTAGTACTCGGTCTCGATTTCGTAGCCCGCCGCGGCCATAAGCCGGGCGAGCGAGTCGCCGTAAGCCGCGTTTCGTCCCGACCCCACATGCAGCGGCCCGGTGGGGTTGGCCGAGACGAACTCGATCTGCACCCGCTCGCCCTGCGGCTTCGCCCGCCCGTAGGCCGCCCCGGCCCGGGCGATGTCGGTCAAGGTGGAGCTCAACCACCCGGCGGCCAGGTGGAAGTTGATGAATCCCGGGCCGGCGACCTCGGCCTGCTCCACCAGCTCGGACGGCGGAAGGGCGGCGATGAGCTGTGCCGCCAGCGTCCGCGGGGGCATCCTGGCCGGCCGGGCCAGCGCCAGCGGCAGGTTGGTGGAGAACTCGCCGTGCTCCGGCCGGGCCGGCCGGGAAAGTTCGACCGCAGGCCTGGGATCGGCCGGCAGAGCGCCGGAGGCACGCAGCTTGTCGAGCCCGGCCTCCAGCAGGTCGGTCAGGTGGTCGGTGATCATCTAGAAACCGGGAGGGAAGTCGGGGCGCGAGTAGGAGCCGTTAAGGATCTGCTCGATCAGGTCGAGAAGCTCAACGGGCTCGAACGGCTTGGTGACGTAGGCAGCCACTCCGGATTCGTATCCTTTTCTCAAATCGGCCTGCTGAGCCCTCGCCGAGAGGAAGATCACCGGGATTTCCGCCGTTTTGGGGTCTTTCAT
>DATABX010000081.1:0-8349 GCA_036259335.1 Actinomycetota bacterium | reverse complement strand
CTCCTGAACCGGCATCTTGCCCTGGCCCCGCTTCTGGACCATCTCTTCCGGATCGTTCTTGATCGGGGCGACCTCTCCGCTGAACGCGGCCGAGGTGCTGATCGGGGTGTCCGGAACATCCTGCGGGTCCGGCATCTGCGGCATCTCCTGGATGTCCTCACTGCTGATTACGTCGCCCATTTTTACACTCCCTCTGTTCGGTTGCCCGTTCATCTTCTATTCGAGCTATACCCGCCGCATCGGTTGAAAAAACCGCCCGGCGGAGTGTCCGCGATACGCTCCACGAAATGAACCGACCAGACCGACAAGGGCGTTCAACCACCGCCTCACCGCTTCGATGGGCGGTGCTGCTCAGCATCGCTGCCGGCCTGATGCACGGCCTGAACGTGCAAGAGCACCTTGCCGAGTGGTGGGGATACGGATTCTTCTTCCTGTTCGCCGCCGCCGCCCAGTTCCTCTACGGGTTGGTTCTCATCGTGCAGCCGTGGAACTACGATCAGACCGGCGGCCGCCGGGATGGCGGCGGCTACGCCCGAGCCTTCTACCGGGCCGGCATCGTGGGGAACTGCTTCTTGATCCTTCTGTACCTGGTAACCCGTACGGTTGGCATCCCGTGGCTCGGGCCGGCCGCCGGAGAAACCGAGCCGTTCACGACGCTCGGCATCCTCACCAAGGTTCTCGAGGGGTGCCTCGTGGTGAGCCTGTCGGTGCTGACCCGATCCTCCAAAGCCGCAACCTCAACCAGTGGGTATCATCGGAGAACCCAACGAAAGGGGTCGTGATCCCACCCGCAGCACCCAACCGCCGCGTCTTTTTCTCGTGGACTCGCTCCAGGGTCGCCCTGGCCGCCTCCTGTCTGCTGCTTCTTTCCGGATGCAGCTACAACTTCGGGCTGCCCGAAAGCGTAACGACTCAGGGCGACGAGGTGACGCGCATCTGGCGGATCTTCACCTCCACCGCGCTGGTGATCGGCGTGCTGGTCTGGGGGCTGATCCTGTGGTCGGTGATTCGCTACCGCCGGCGGAGCGACGAGCTCCCGAAGCAAACCCTGTACAACATCCCCATCGAGCTCGTGTACACGACGATTCCACTGGTAATAGTGGTGTTTTTGTTCTCGGTGACCATGCAGGGGGTCGACCGGGTGAACGCGCTGGCGTCCGACCCGGACCTTACCGTGGAGGTCACCGGCTTCCAGTGGCAGTGGCGCTTCAACTACCCCGAGCACGGGATCGACGTCGTCGGTGAGATCGACCGTCCCGCCGTGATGGTTCTGCCCGAGGGCGCCACGGTGCGGGTGGTGCTCACCTCCACCGACGTGATCCACGCCTTCTGGCTTCCCGAGTTTCTGATCAAGCGCGACGCCATCCCGGGCAGGGTCACTCAGTTCGACATGCAGGTCACCCAGACCGGCACCTTCGACAGCGGGCGCTGCGCCGAGTACTGCGGCCTCAATCACGCGCAGATGAACTTCACCGTGGAGGCGGTCCCCCAGGCCGAGTTCGACGCCTGGGCGGCGGCCAACCGGGGCAACGGAGGGCAACGATGACGATCACCGAGGAGCGTATTGCACCGGCCGAGCCGCCCGCGGCCCCCCGGGGCGGGGTGCTCGACTGGCTGACCACCACCGATCACAAAAAGGTGGGCATCCTCTACATGGTCACCGCGTTCGGGTTCTTCCTGCTGGGCGGCCTGCTGGCGATGCTGATACGGGCGGAACTCTTCGAGCCCGGCCAGCAGGTGGTGAGCCAGGGTGGGTTCAACCAGCTGTTCACCATGCACGGCAGCATCATGATGTTCCTGTTCGCGGTCCCCTTCGCCTTCGGGCTGGCCAACTACCTCATCCCCCTGCAACTGGGGGCACCGGACATGGCGTTCCCCCGCCTGAACGCCCTGAGCTACTGGATCTTCCTCGCCGGGGGTATCACGATGGTTTCCGGATTCCTCACCTCCCGGGGGGCCGCAGCCTTCGGGTGGACGGCCTACCCGCCGCTATCCGGCCCGATCTACTCCCCCGGCCCCGGCGGAGACCTGTGGGTGATGGGCGTAGCACTCACCGGAACCGCGTCGATCCTGGGAGCGGTCAACTTCATCGCCACCACCTTCTTTATGCGGGCGCCGGGCATGACCCTGTTCCGGATGCCGATGTTCACCTGGAACATGCTGGTGGTCAGCTTCATGGTGATCATCGCGTTCCCGGTAATCACCGCCGCCATGGCCATGCTGTACGCCGACCGCAACCTCGGCTCACACTTTTTCGACGGAGAGGGCGGGCCGATCCTGTTCCAGCACCTGTTCTGGTTCTTCGGGCACCCGGAGGTGTACATCGTCGCCTTGCCCTACTTCGGAGTCGTAACCGAGATCATCCCGGTGTTCTCGCGAAAGCCGGTGTTCGGCTACAAAGGCTTCGTCCTGGCGACACTGGCGATAGCGGGTCTCTCGATGGGGGTGTGGGCCCACCACATGTTCACCACCGGAGCGGTCCTGCTGCCGTTCTTCTCGGCGCTCACGATGCTGATCGCGGTCCCCACCGGCATCAAGTTCTTCAACTGGATCGGGACGATGTGGCGGGGACAGCTCACCTTCAAGACCCCGATGCTGTTTTGCATCGGCTTTCTCCTGTTTTTCCTTTTCGGAGGGATCACGGGAGTGATGCTGGGGTCGCCCCCGATCGACTTCGACGTACACGACACCTACTTCGTCGTCGGCCACTTCCACTACGTGCTGTTTCCGACCGCGGTACTGGCGCTGTTCGCCGGCATCTACTTCTGGTGGCCCAAGTTCACCGGCCGGATGCTCTCCGAGAAGCTCGGACACCTTCACTTCTGGCCGCTGTTTCTCGGCTCGAACCTGGCATTCTTCCCGATGCACGCTCTGGGCCTGCAGGGCATGCCGCGCCGGGTGGCCGACTACCTGCCCGAGACCGGGTGGCAGAGCCTCAACCAGCTGTCGACGATCGGCGCCTTTCTCGTGGGGGTGTCGACTCTGCCGTTCCTGCTCAACGTGTGGTGGTCGTTGAAGAGAGGGCCGGCAGCCGGTGACGACCCCTGGGAGGGCCAGCACCTCGAGTGGGCAACCACCTCTCCCCCGCCGCCGCACAACTTCCACACGCTGCCCCCGATCCAGTCCGAGCGGCCGGTGTTCGACGCCCGGCACCCGGGCGTCACGCCCGACGAGCGATGAGGATAGCCATGCGCCTGTTCGTCGGCGCCGGATTCTTCTTCGCGTTCCTGTTCGCGGTCTACTGGCTGACCAGCTACGAGCCCGCCGGAAGCGTGCTGCTGGGACTTGGCATCCCGGCGTGCATGTTGATCGGCGGCTACCTGCTGCTTCATCTCCGGAGGGGGGGCGAACTTGCCGAGGACCGGCCCGACGCCGGGCCCGACGAGTCGGCCGGGCCGGTGGTTGCCGTTCCGGCGCCCAGCCTGTGGCCGGTGGGCCTCGCCTTCGGCGCCGGAACGCTGGCCGCCGGGCTGGTGATCGGTCCGTGGTTGGTGGCCACCGGGGCGATCATCCTCCTCGTGGCCCTGGTGGGCGTCGCCCTGAACGGCCGCGACTACCCGGCCGCCTGACCGGTACGGATTCGCCACAGCGATTCCGCTCACGGCCGGTTGTCAGAACCGGACGCAACTCCGGGCGCAAGCGTCATTCGCACAATCCGGCTGGTAACCGAACGCGATCCGGGGGACACTGAAGCCCCGTGAACTACCAGCACTTCGATCCGCGCGACCCCCGGCTGGACCAGACCGCAATCCTCTATCCGGACGATTACCCGGAATATCCCCCGCCGCCTCCCCGGCGACGGCGCCAGTGGAAGAGGAGGCTGGTGGCCGGCTTGAGCCTGTTCCTGGCGATAGTTCTGATTGCGGTCGGCGTAGGGTTCCTGTACGTCCAGTCCAGGCTGGAGGAGGTACGGCGGGTGGCGCCTGCCGGCCTTTCGACCGCCGGGGGCGAGGCAATGACGGTGCTGCTGGTCGGGTCGGACAGCCGGGCCGACCTGGTCCCCGGCCAGGAGTCCCGCTTCGGCAGCATCTCGGGCAAGCGCAGCGACGCGATCATGCTGCTTCGCACCAACCCCGGCCGGGACCAGGCGTCGGTGCTTTCGATACCCCGGGACCTGTACCTCCCCATCGCCGGCACCGGCAAGAGCAACCGGATCAACACCGCCTACTCCGGAGGCCCGGACCGAATGGTGAACACCATCACCTCAGCCCTCGGCATCCCGATCGACCACTACGTCGAGGTCAACTTCGACGGCTTCCGCAGCATCGTCGACGCGATCGGCGGCCTCAACGTGAACTTTCCCGCTCCGGCACGGGACATCCTGGCCGAGCTGAACATCCCCCAGGCGGGCTGCGTGCACCTGGACGGCGAGCAGGGGCTGGCGTACGTGAGAAGCCGCCACTACGAGTTCCTGGAGAACGGCCGGTGGAAGACCGACCCCACCAGCGACTTCGGCCGGATCGAGCGCCAGCAGGACTTCATCCGCCGAATGATCAAAAAAGCCATCTCCCAGGGCATCCGCAACCCGCTGGTCGCCAACGAGCTGCTCGACTCGTTCGTCAAGGACGTGGTGGTCGACGCCAAGCTGGGCACAATGGACCTGGTCCGCCTGGGAATGACCTTCCGGTCGCTCGGCTCGGGCGGCATCGAGATGCTCACCCTGCCGACCACCGGTGCCCGGATCGGCGGTTCGTCGGTGCTGAAGCTTAAAGAGCCGGAGGCCTCGCAGATGGTCGACCGGTTCCTGAACCCGCCGCCCCCGGTCACCGAGCAGGCGGCCCCGGCCGTCGCACCCGGCGATGTCCGGGTCCAGGTGCTGAACGGCTCCGGCCGCCCCGGCGAAGCCGGCGCAGCCGCCGACAAGCTGCGGAGCGCCGGGTTCGTGCAGTCGGGAACCGGAGACGCCGCCGGGCGGGCGTCGACCGAGATCCGCTTCGCCCCGGGTGCCGACGCCAAGGCGGCGCTGGTCCAAAGCTACGTCTCCGGCCCGTCCACCCTCAAGTCCGACCCGTCGGTCGAAGGCCGCGACGTGGTATTGGTCACCGGCCGCAACTTCGCCGGCATCCGAACCTCGCCCGCCGCCCCGGAGGCACCCGCATCCCCCGCCCCCGCCCCGGCCGAGGCGGCGGCGGCGGAGTGCATCGCCTAGCTAGCCGGTGAAGGTCAGAAGCTTCGTCGAGGACGACCGTCCGTGGGCCACGGAGCTGCTGTCGGCCCACATGGGCTCGGCCAGGGTCGCGCTGCGGGGAAGCCTCTACGAACCGCTGAGCCAGCCGGGGTTCGTAGCCATGGACGGCGGTTCCCCGGTGGGCCTGCTTACCGTTCTCGAGGGCCCGCAGTGGTGGGAAATCCTCACTCTGCACGCCGCCGAGCCGGGCCGCGGTGTCGGAACCCTGCTCATCGGGGCGCTTGCAGACGCGGCCCGCCGGGCCGGGCTGGGACGCTTGCGGGTGGTCACAACCAACGACAACCTGGACGCCCTCCGGTTCTACCAGAGGGCCGGTTTCCGGCTGGTGGAGCTTCGGGCCGGAGCGGTCGACCGGTCGAGGGCGACGCTAAAACCGGAGATCCCACCGACGGGCCTCCACGGCATCCCGATCCGGGACGAGGTGGAGCTTGAAAAGCTGATCTGACCGCTAGACCTGCTCCGGTTCCACCGTCTCGTAGGCGCCCTCCGGCGTGCGGGTGATCACATGGCCGTGGTCGTGGCCGGTTCGAGGCGCCCGGCCCTTCAGCTCCTTGCAGATGCGGTAGGTCGCGATCCCCGCCACCAGCGGCAGGGCCAGGAGCATCACCTGGAGGCCCTGGGTCACCCTCTCCAGCGGCAGGTTGAACAACCCGGCGATCACGTCGTTGCCGCCGGCCACGAACAGCACGGTGTAGAAAGCCAGGCCGGCGATGCCGAGCGCGGTCCGTACCGGGACGTCCCGGGGCCGGTTCAGCAGGTTGTGCGGTTCCCGGTCCTTGGTGAGAAACTTCGACTCGATCCACGGCCAGGCGTACAGGATGTTGAACGTGAGGCCCGGGATCAGCAGGCCCGGGAAGAACGGGTTGGGGATCGTGAAGCCGAAGGCGCGGACCTCCCAGGGAGGCATCAGCCGCAGAGCGCCCTCCAGCCAGCCCAGGTACCAGTCCGGCTGGGCCCCGGCGCTCACCCGGGCAGGGTCGAACGGCCCGTAGACCCACACCGGGTTGATCTGGAACAGTCCCGCCATCAGCGTGACCGTCGCCGCGGTCAAAAAGAACAGGGCCCCGGCCTTCACCGCGTAGGTCGGCCACATCCGGGTGCCGACGATCTTCTGCTCGGTCCGCAGCGGCCCCGGGAACTGGGTGTGCTTCTGCCGCCACACCATCGCCAGGTGCAGGCCCAGCAGCAGCCCGATGGCGCCCGGGATCAGCAGGATGTGGATGACGTAGAGCCGGCTGATGATGTTGCCGAACGGGAACTCGCCGCCGAACACCAAGAACGCCAGCCAGGTGCCGACCACCGGGACCGACAGCGCCACCGAGTAGGCGATGCGCAGCCCGGTCCCGCTCAGCAGGTCGTCCGGAAGGCTGTAGCCGCTGAATCCTGCCAGCAGCGCCAGGGTCAGCAGCGTCAGGCCGATGATCCAGTTCAGCTCCCGCGGCTTGCGGAAGGCGCCGGTGAAGAACACCCGCATCATGTGGACCACCAGGACTGCGACGAACAGCAGGGCCGACCAGTGGTGGATCTGACGCATGACCAGACCCGATCGAACCTCGAAGCTGATCTCCAGCAGCGACTCGTAAGCCTGGGACATGTGGACGCCGCGAAGCGGCCGGTAGGACCCGCTGTAGATGACCTCTCGGGCCGAGGGCGAGAAGAAGAAGGTCAAAAAGATCCCGGTGCCGACCAGGATCAGAAACAGGTAGAGCGCAATCTCTCCCAGCAGGAACGACCAGTGATCCGGGAAGACCCGCCGCAACGTCGACTTGGAGAAGCTCGAGACGCGCAGGCGCTCGTCGAGCCAGCGGACCCCCTTGGAGACGATCACCGGTCCATGTTCCAGAAGGCCGGGCCGACGGGCTCGGAGAAGTCGTCCTGGGCGATCACGTAGCCCTCGTCGTCGATGGCGATCGGGAGCTGCGGCAGGGGGCGGGTCGCCGGGCCGGCGATCGGCTTGGCGCCGTCCAGCACGTCAAAGGTCGACTGGTGGCACGGGCAGAACAGATCGTGGGTCGCCACCCGGTAAAGGCCGACCGGACAACCGGCGTGGGTGCAGATCTTCGAGTAGGCGATCAGGC
Source organism: Actinomycetota bacterium (assembly GCA_036259335.1). GTDB lineage: Bacteria > Actinomycetota > CADDZG01 > JAHWKV01 > JAHWKV01 > JAJCYE01. The sequence continues at coordinate 1,083 of DATABX010000081.1, read as the reverse complement.
CGTCGGCGGTCCAGTCCTCCCGGCCCCCGATGTTGTCGAGCAGCTCAGGGGCCAGCCGGATCAGCACGGTCTGGGAGTCCGCCTGGTCCTCCCGTCCCTCGGGGAACACGGTGAGAACCCCCTCCACCGCCAGGTCGGTGGCTCGCACCAGCTGGCCGTCCTCCCGCACCATGCGGCTGCCCCGGCGCCACGCGGTCTGCAGCAGGGAGTTGCCCGGGCTCGGCCCCAGTGACCGGATCGGGAAGACCAGGGCCAGGCCCATCGCCCCGGCCGCCGCACCGAGCATCCGGAACAAGAACTTGCGCCGGCCGAAGGACTCCCAGCCCTCCTCCACCGCTTCGACGACCTCGTCCTCGCCCCCCGGAGGCGGCGGGTCGGCGTAGTCGCCCACCTCCGGTCCCGGCGGCATGAGCTTGCCCGCCCACTCGGCGAGCCCGAAGCCCAGTCCTCCGAGCGCCAGGGCGAGCAGGACCCCCTCGGCCTGCACGTTGCCGCCGAGGATGTAGACCACGGCGAGCGACAGCCCCGCCACGGCGCTGACCCCGAAGGCAGTTGCCACCCGCCGGACCGCCCGGCGCTCGTCTCTTTGATCGTTCACTCTTTTTCACCAATCCTGCGACACACCACGTACAGAAGCCCGAGACCGACCACCCAGGCGACGAATCCTTCGGCGATGGGCCCTATTCTGCCCATCCCAAGCCCTCCCGGGTCGGGCGCCCGGCGGAGATACGCAAGATACCGGGCGATCGAGTCGGCCTCGTGTTCGTTGAGCGTCCGCTCGTCGAACACCGGCATCGCTCCCGGGCCGATGCGCATCGCTTCCACCACCTCGACCGGCGTGGAGTCGTCGAGCGCCGGCGCCTCCAGGCCCGCCCCGACCGCGCCGCCGGCACCCGCGGAGCTGTGGCAGGCGGCGCAGTTCTCCGAGAATAGCTGCTGGCCGAGCGCAATCTCCGCCTCCTCCAGATCGCCCAGATCACCAGTTACGTGGCTTCGCTGGGATCGGGTCCCGAGATCCCGGAGGTCGATCTGGAGGAGGCGGAGATTGCGCTCGGCCAGCAGCTATTCTCGGAGAACTGCGCC
>DATABX010000080.1:0-4815 GCA_036259335.1 Actinomycetota bacterium | reverse complement strand
GGAGTCGGGCGGCGAGCTGTACGAAATCCACATCCTGGGCCTACCGGTGGCCATCCACCGCCAGGCGGCCGAGCACCAGGACGAGTTGCAACGGGAGTTCCAGCTGATCTCCAGCCAGGCCGACTCGTCGCCGGACATCGTGCCCTCCCGCCTGCTCAGCCTGGTGCACGATCTGAGCTCCCGGTTCCAATCGCTGACCACCGAGCAGGACGTCATGTTGCGCCGGGCCCTCGAGAGCGGAACCGACACGGTCGACCTGCACTACCGGCTTCCGGCCGAGACCAGCGGCGCCTGCATCGAGCTGGCCGGCCTGCTCCGGGAGGCCGACGAGTACTGCGCCGCCGGAGACGAGCTCTTGACCTTGGCCGCCCCACCCGCCGTGGTGGCCTATCGCGAGTGGTTCCTGAACGAGTTCGTGCGGCAGATCGCCGGCGAACAACCGCTTCCCTGGAAGGACGCCGGCCGGCCCGACGCTTGACCGGCTCGGCGCCGGCAGTCCACCGCTACGGGAGGGAGGCTTCGCAGTTCGGCCACCTCAGCGTTCCCGAAACTCCACCGCCTCACCCGGTCGTCGTCCTGCTTCACGGAGGCTTCTGGCACCTGCCCTGGGGCCTGGAACTGATGTCCGGCGCCGTCCGGGCTCTGGTTGCGTCCGGAGCGGCGGTCTGGAACCTGGAGTACCGGCGGGTCGGCGAACCGGGCGGCGGCTGGCCCGGGACCTTCAACGACGTCCTTGCCGGCTTCGATGCGCTGGCCCGCCTTCCCGGGGCGGCCGATCTCGATCTGTCCTCGGTTGGTGTGGCCGGCCACTCGGCCGGCGGCCACCTGGCACTGTGGCTGGGGGCCGAACGGGGACCGCTCTCGGCCGGCCCGGTGAAGCTGGCCCGGGTCGCGGGCCTTGCCCCGGTTGCAGACCTGCGCGCCGCCTGGAGGGACGGCGTCGGCGGTTCGGCGATCGAGGCGCTCCTGGGCGGGACGCCCTCCCGCCACCCGGAGCGCTACTCCGCGGCTTCGCCGGTGGAGCGCCTGCCCACCGGGGTGGACCAGCTGGTGGTACACGGCGCGCGGGATCGTGTGGTTCCGGCTGAGCTCAGCCGAAGTTACGCCCGGGCGGCGGAGGCGGCGGGGGACCGGGTCGCCCTGGAGGTGGTGCCCCGGACCGGCCACATGGACGTCATCGACCCGAAGAGCCGGGCGTGGAAAATCACCGCGGAATGGCTTGTTGGTGCATGGGATCCGTCCGCGCATGGGAAGATCGAGTAATGAATCCCACCGCCGGCCTGGCCGCCGCCGCATCCAGCGGCAACTTCGCCAGTTTCCACGTCCCGACCGGGGTGTGGCTGGCCTTCGCATTCGGCGTCACGGCCCTGCTTCTGCTCGACCTGCTCCTGGTGCACCGCAAGCCGCACGTCATCACCTTCCGGGAAGCGGCCATCGAGAGCACCGTCTGGATCGCCATCGGTCTGAGTTTTACATTCGTCATCCTGTGGTGGCACGGGGGTCAGGCGGCCGGGGAGTACATCGCCGGCTATCTCATCGAAAAGAGCCTCTCGGTGGACAACGTCTTCGTCTGGGCGGTGCTGTTCTCCTTCTTCGCCGTGCCGGCCAAGTACCAGTTCCGGGTGCTGTTCTACGGTGTGTTCGGCGCCCTGGTGCTCCGGGCGATCTTCATCTTTGCCGGCGTCGCCCTCATCGAGCGCTTCGACTGGATCCTCTACGTCTTCGGGGCGTTTTTGATCTACACCGCATTCAAGATCGCCCGGCACTCCGAGACCGAGGTCCACCCCGAGCGCAACCCGGTGCTGAAGCTGGTGCGAAAGGTGATCCCCACAACGCACGACTACCACGGGCAGAAGCTGTTCACCGTGGAGAACGGCCGCCGCATGGCGACTCCCCTGTTCACCGTCCTGGTGATGGTAGAGGCCACCGACGTGCTGTTCGCGGTCGACTCGGTTCCCGCGATTCTGGCGGTCAGCCGGGAGCCGTTCATCGTCTTCGCCTCCAACGCATTTGCGATCCTGGGCCTGCGGTCGCTGTACTTCCTGCTCGCCGGCATGGCGGACCGCTTCCGCTACCTGAACATCGGGTTGGGTGTGATTCTGGGCTTCGTCGGGGTCAAGATGCTCATCTCCGGCTTCTACCACATGCCGGTTGCGATCTCCCTGACGGTCATCGCCGCGGTCCTGACGGTGACTATCGTGGCGTCGCTGAAGGCGGACAAACGCGACGGCGCCGATGTGCCGCAACCGCCCCTGCCTGAGACCAAAGCGGACCTGGCCGACCCGGACGAGTCGCGCCGGCGCTAAGCCGGGCCACCGCATCCCGTGCGCGAGCTGGTCGTCCTGGGGACCGCCGGGCAGGTGCCCACCCGGGAACGAAACCTCAACGGCTACCTGCTGCGCTGGGACGACGAGGCCCTGCTGTTCGACCCCGGCGAGGGCACCCAGCGGCAGATGATCCTCGCCGGGGTGAAGTCGTCGTCGATCACCCGGATTCTGCTGACCCACTTCCACGGGGACCACTGCCTCGGGCTGTCCGGGGTGGTGCAGCGGCTGGCGCTGGACGGAGTCACCAGGCCGGTCGGCCTCTACTACTCGGCTCGCGGCCAGGAGTACCTGGAGCGGCTCTTGCGGTCCTCGGTCACCAAAGCGTGGGCACCGGTGCAGGCCCGGCCGGTGGAGGTGCCGGGCAGGGTGGAGGACGGTCCGCCGTTCTCGATCACGGCGGCCCGGCTGGACCACGGCGTCGAGGCCTACGGTTGGCGGATCCAGGAGCCCGACGGGCGCTCGATGCTTCCCGACAAACTTGCGGAGTTCGGGATCTCCGGACCTGATATCGGCGCCCTGCAGAGGGCGGGCAGCCTGCAGGTGGGCGGCCGCAGGGTGACCCTCGAGGAGGTGAGCCGGGTGCGCCGCGGACAGGGTTTCGCCTTCGTTATGGACACCAGGATCTGCGATGCCGCCATCGAGCTGGCCCGAGGAGCCGACATGCTGGTTGCCGAGTGCACCTTCGCCTCGGCGGAGGTGTCGCTTGCGGCGGCGTACGGCCACATGACGGCGACGCAGGCCGCGACTGTCGCAAAAGAGGCCGGCGTGCGGCTGCTGGTGCTCACCCACTTCTCGCAGCGCTACCCGGACACTGCCCCGCTGCTCGCCGAGGCCAAACAGGTCTTCCCCAACACGGTGGCCGCCGCCGACCTCACGACGATCCCGGTGCCTCCTCGCCGCTAGGCTAAACCGACTCGCTCACCGAGCTCATGTGAAAGTCGCGGACCCGGATCGGCGGCATCTTGGCGAAGGTGAAGTAGTCGCCGAGCTCTCGGGCCAGGGTGGACTGCGAACGCCCGATCTCGGTTATCTGCGCCAGCATGTCGAGGGGGCTCATGTTGAACCGGAAGTTGTTGACGGCGCCCTTCACCTGCCCGTCCTCCACCAGGAACACTCCGTCCCGGGTGAGGCCGGTGAGCAGCAGCGTCTGGGGGTCCACCTCGCGGATGTACCAGAGGCAGGTCACGAGCAGAGCCCGCTTGGTGGAGGCGATCATCTCCTCCAGCGCCGGCCCCTCGGCGGGGAAGATCAGGTTGTCGACGAACGGTTTGGGCTCGGCGCCGGAGGTCTTGGCCCAGTACCGGGTGGTGATCAACCCGGTCAACCGCCCATCCCTGATCCAATCGGTACGCCGGGTCCCCAGCCCGTTGTCGAACACCGACGAGTAGCTGCTCGACGAGGTAGCCACTGCGAACGGCGCCACCTCGAAGCCGGGTTCTTCCGGATCCGAGTACAGCGTCACCGCCTCGGCCGCGATCTGTTCGCCCACCCGGTTCCCGCCGCCGGCTTTGCTGAATACGCTGCGCCCCTCGTCGGCGTCCCGGGCCGAGCTGCTCCAGTAGGCCTCCAGCACCATGTCGGCGACACACGACGGCTCCAGCAGGACCTCGTAGTGCCCGGCCGGCAGGGCGACGGAGGTCCTGGACCACTCGAGCCGCTGGGCGAGTCGCGACTCGATCGCCTGCAGATCGATGTCCTGGAAGGTGGTGGTCACCTGGCCGGCCCAGGTCGACGCCTTGAAGTCGGGCGTCTTGGCGTTGATCTGGAACTTGCCCTCGGGCCCCGAGTGGCGACGTCGCAGGCCGGTCGACGTAGCCAGGTACAGGGTGCTCTGCTCGTGCTCGGCGAACCCGAACAGCAGGTAGCCGCCCTCCTCGGCGCGCTGGAAGGCAGCAGCCAGATCGCCGGCCAGCTTGGAGAACACCCCGATACCGGTCACCTCCGGCGGTGCGTTCCAGTCCGCGGGGATGCCGGCGGCCTCCAGTAGCGGCATGGCGTCCTCGGCCGGCGGCTTGCCTGCGCACGCCGCCTCGGACTGGCGCACGATGTCCTCCAGGTTCTCGTCGGGGAAGTAGCTGCGCCCGACCGAACCCACCCGGCCGCCGATAATCGAGATCACGAACAGCTCCTGGGAGTCGGTCACACCGTTGGTGGTCGCCGTGTTGAGCGCCCAGCGCAGGTTGGCGGAGGAGTGGTGCCACGCGATGGCGATGCAGTCGTCGGCCCGCGAGAGCTCGAGCACCCGCTCCAGGGTCTGTTGCAGCCCCACTACAGGCTGCCCTCCTCGGCGGTGTTCAGCACGTTGATCCCCCGGAAGCGGGCGACCGGGGCGCCGTGGCTGACGGGTGCGATCTGGCCCGGCTGTCCCTTGCCGCAGTTGAAGGCGCCTCCCAGAACGTAGGTTGACGAGCCCCCGACCGCATCCATGCTGTTCCAGAAGTCGGTGGTGGTGGCCTGATAGGCGACGTCCTTCAGCTGCCCGTCCAGC
>DATABX010000079.1:0-4099 GCA_036259335.1 Actinomycetota bacterium | reverse complement strand
GACCAGGCCTCGTGCCCTGTCGGGCCGGGCTTGTACTGCCCGAAGGCGGGGGAGCCGTTGGCGAAGGCCGGAACCAGCCGGGACCCCTCGCAGGCGTAACCCGGCCCCAGGCACCACTTGCGAATGTCGTTGTGGGTCTGCAGCCAGAGGGCGAAGGGGGGCATCGACCAGCTCGCGTCCTCGGAAAGCAGCGAGGTGAGCGAGTCCATGTCGTAGCGCTCGAAGGCGTCGACGTAGCGGCCGAGGAGCTTTTGTTGCTCGCGGCTGATCGGCTCGCTCCCGGCGGTGACTTGCCGGCTGCCCAGCGCCGTCCGTGCTCTCTGCAGCGAGCTGTTCACCGAAGCCACCGACGTTCCCAGCAGCTCCGCCACCTCGGTCGCCCGCCAGCGCAGGACCTCCCGAAGGAGAAGCACCGCTCGCTGGCGGGCCGGAAGCCGCTGCAGGGCGGCGACGAATGCCAGGCGGACGCTGTCGCGGATCTCGGCGAGCTCGGCCGGGTCGGCGGTCTCGGGAAGCACCCGGCCGTCGGGGATGGGCTCGATCCAGGTGACCTCGGGCAGCGGGGGGCCGAGGCTGGAGTCGGCGCTCTGCGCCGGACCCAGGTCCATCGGCCGGGCGCGGCGCTGGCTGCCGCTAAGCATGTCCAGGCAGACGTTGGTTGCGATGGCGTACAGCCACGACTTGAGTGACGAGCGTCCTTCGAACCGCTCGAAGCTTCTCCAGGCCTTCAGGAACGTCTCCTGGACCGCATCCTCCGCCTCGAACGCCGACCCGAGCATGCGGTAGGCGTGGGCGGTGAGCTCCCGGCGGTGCCGCTCGAGCACCGCGTCGAGGTCGCCCGGGGCCGGCTTGACCGCCGGGGGAGATGTTGTCAGGTCGGTCACCCCACCACTTTATAGCGGCCGCCCAGCCTCCGGTCGCCAGGAGGATCGGACCGGGGCTCAGCCGGCGTCCGGCTTCGAGGAGAGTTCTTGGTTCCCGGGCGTGCCGGACTGCTCGGCCGGCGACCCGGCCAGCTCGTCGATAACGGTACCCGGGTTGAGCTCGGTGCCCGAGCGGTAGGCGGCCCGGCCGACCATGTGCGCCCCGATGGGAGCGGTGACGAACATCAGGATGCCCACCAGCGCTAGCTTGGAGAGGTCGTCGGCGGACTCGACTCTGAGGCCGGTTCCCGCCAGCACGAGAACAAGGCCGAGAGTGGCAGCTTTGGTGGCCGCGTGCATGCGGGCGAAGACATCGGGAAAGCGCTGGAGCCCGATGGCGGCGATCAGCACAAAAGCGACACCGCTCAACAACAGGGCGGCGGCAGCGAGCTCTCTCATTTCGACCTCGTCGATTCGATAGCCCGGGCCACGGTAACCGTCCCCACAAAGCCCAGGAGCGCCGCGACCAGCATGACGTCGAGGAACTCCGACTCCCTGCTCCGAGCGGCGGCCACGGCGATCCCGGTCACCAGCACGACCAGCAAGGTGTCCAACGCGACGATCCGGTTGGCCAGGGACGGCCCGCGGATCAACCGGGTCAGACACAAAGCGCCTGCGACGGCCAGCGCTCCGAGCGCGATTGTGGTTGCCAGATTCACACCTTTCCTCCCGTCCGCCGTTCGTTCTTCGGAGGGCCGGCCTCTGCAATCGACTCCCGAATGGCCTCCTCACTGCCGAACGCCTTCACCACCAGAAGCTCCAACCTCTGGACATCCTGGCGCACCTCCTCGACATCCCGCAGGTGAAGCACGTGGACGTACAGAACCCTCGGCTCGGCAAGCACCTCGATGGTCAGTGTTCCCGGAGTGAGCGAGATGGCGTTGGCCAGCACCGTGGTGAGAGCCTCCGAGAAATGCCGGATGGGCACTGCGACGACACCCTCGTTGATGCGGTTTCTCGGGGTCACGATCTCCCATGCCACCACCAGGCTCGATTTCACCAGCTCCCAAGCGAAGAACCCGAAGAACCTCAGTGCGGCAAACGGACGCAACCGGCCTCGCCGGTCCGCCTTCCGAGGGGGAAACAGAAGCAGCACCGCACACGCGACCGCGATGCCTGCCAGCAGATTGCCCACCGTGACCTCGCCCCACAGAAACAGCCAGACGGCGATCAGCCAGGCGGCGCGGCCGGCGAAGACCTTCATTTGCCGAGGACCAGCGCCACGTACAACGATGGGTCGATCATCCACGCGGCCGCCCGGCTGCTGAGCTCGTATATCGGACCGGCGGCAAAGGCGATGACCAGGCTCACGGCCACGAGGGCCCCGGTCGAGAACAGCGCCGGCCGGGAGAGTCGCGTCTCGGCCCGCGGCGGCAGGTCGGACGCCGGCTCCTCGTCCGGAGCGCCCCAGAAGGCGCCGGCCCAGATCTTCGTCATCGAAAACAGGGTCAGAAGGCTCACCAAAAGGCTCACCCCGACCACTGTGTAGCGTTCGAGGACCAGGCCCTCCTGAACCAGCGCGAGCTTGGCCACGAACCCGGAGAACGGGGGCAGCCCGGCCAGACTGAGCGCCGGCAGGAGGAAGAAGCCCGCAACCAGAGGCAGGTGGTGAACCAGCCCGCCGATCCGGTGAAGCGCGCCGGTGCCGGTCGCCGACTCGATCAACCCGCCCACCAGGAAAAGGGTCGTCTTCACGACGATGTGGTGAAGGATGTAGAATATGGCGCCGGCGATGCCGGCGATGCTGAACAGCCCGAGCCCGAGAATCATGTAGCCGATCTGGCTGACGATGTGAAAGCTCAGAATGCGCTTGATCTCGTCCTGGGCGATGGCGCCCAAGACCCCGACGAGCATGGTGGCGCCGGCGATCGTGAGCAGCAGCGTCGAAGCCCCATCGGGCTGGAACAGCAGGGTCTGGGTCCGGATGATGGCGTACACGCCGACCTTGGTCAAAAGCCCGGCGAAGATGGCGGTCACCGGAGTCGGCGAGGTGGGATAGGAGTCCGGCAGCCAGAAGAACAGAGGGAAGATCGCAGCCTTGATCCCGAACACCACCAGAAACAGCAGGCTCAGCGCGGACCTGACGCCGTCGGGCAGATCGGGAATCCGCTCTGCGAGATCGGCGAGGTTGACCGTTCCGGTTGCGGCGTAGGTCAAACCGACCGCCGTGATAAACAGGGTCGACGCCAGCAGGCTGATGGTTACGTAGGTCATGCCGGACCTGACCTGTTGAGCCCCACCGCCCAGGGTCAGCAGGACGTAGCTGGCGCTCAGCATGATCTCGAAGGCAACGAACAGGTTGAACAGGTCGCCGGCTAGAAACGACCCCGAAACCCCGGCCGCGAGGACGAGGAACATCGGGTGGAAGAACAACCTCTGGTCCCGGGTCACCGGGCTGCCGATCGCGTAGACCAGCACGGCCAGGACCATGATCGCCGCGATAACGACCATGAGGGCGGAGAAGAGGTCGGCAACCAGAACGATCCCTATCGGCGCCGGCCAGCCGCCGATGTTCACTGCCACGGCTCCCGAATCGGCGACCTCGTTGAGCAGCCAGCCGGCAGCGAGCAGGTTGGCCGTCAGGGCGGCGATGCTCACCGTCCGCTGAAGTCGCAGGTGCCCGTGCAACGCGAGCGAGAGGGCCGCGCCGAACAGCGGCAGCGCGAGAAACGCAGGAAGCACGAGGTTCACTCGGACTCCCTTCCGAGCCGAGCAATCCGGCGGTCCTCCACGTCGTCCTCGACCTCGTCGTCGTGGCGCAGCTTGAAACTGCGGTAGGCGAGAGCAAGCAGGAGCGACGTCACCCCGAACGTGATGACTATGGCGGTGAGGGCAAGCGCCTGCGGCAGCGGGTCGGCAAAGGAAGCGGCGGGCCCCGTCCCGACGATCGGGGGCCGGCCGGCTCGGCGCTGATCTTCGACATCGGCGTGTACCTCGTGGTGATCGGGCTGGTGCGGACGGTTCTCTCGGTGCTGGGCAGCGAGGTGGAGGAGTGACCCTCGTGCTGGTGCTCACGGTGGGCGGTCTCTACGCCGTCGGCACCTACCTGCTCCTGCAGCGCAAGCTGAGCCGGATCATCATCGGCCTCGCCCTCCTCACCCACGGCGCCAACGTCCTGCTCATCACGTCGGGACGCCGGGGCGACCCGGCCCTGATCGGCGAGGGGGACCCCAGCT
>DATABX010000078.1:0-4869 GCA_036259335.1 Actinomycetota bacterium | reverse complement strand
CCTACGACGACATCATGACCGAGATCATGACCCTGGCCGACGTGCTGTCGTCGGGCATCGTCAAGCAGTTCCCCGAGAAGTTCGTCACCTCGCCGGGCACCAACAGCCGCCACGCCTCGGACAGCGCGGCGTGGAACCTGCGCCGGGCCCGCGACCGGCTGTGGGCCGACCACGTCATGTGGACCCGCAACTTCATCGTTGCCGGTCTGCAGAAGTCCGACGACACCCAGACCGCAGCCGAGAGGCTGCTGAAGAACCAGGAGGACATCGGCAACGCCATCGTCCCGTTGTACGGCGAGGCGGCCGGCGCCGGGCTGACCCAGCTGCTGAAGGAACACATCCTGATCGCGGCCGACATGGTCGAGATGGCGCACAAAAAGGAGTTCGGTGAGCGCTTCGAGGAGCTGGAGGACGCCTGGAACGAGAACGCGGCGCACATCGCCGGCTATCTCAACGCACTCAACCCGTACTGGCCGGTAAAGGACGTCCAGGACCTGCTCGCCCAGCACCTGTCGCTGACGCTGGGTGAGGTCCAGGCCCGGTTCGATCAGGACTGGGAGAAGGACGTCGGGATCTTCGACGACATCCTGACCGAGATCCTCACGATGTCCGGAGCTCTGGCGGCCGGGCTGATCCGCCAGTTCCCGGAGAAGTTCCGGCCGGCGGAGGAGGACCGGGTCCGGCAGCCGGCACAGGTGCCGCAGGTCTCCCGGCCGGCGCGGGCGCCGCAGCGGTTCCGGCAGGAGAGCCAGCCGGTGCAGCACAGCCGGCCGGTCGAGCGGCCGGAGCCGGCACGTCCGGTTCGCACCGCGGAGCGGACGCAGCCCGAGCGGGGTGTCTACACGACCTGGAAGACCACCACCAGGCTGGCGGGCGCCTTCCGCGAGTTCGTCGCCCCGAAGCGCCGCGACGGTTAGTGCCATGGGTACAAACCTGATCGACGCTGCGCCGCCACAGACCGGCGCACTGCAGTTCGAAGGGCTGCTCGGGGTGGACGGAAATCGGTACTCCGTCGACTCGTTCGAGCGAATGCCGATCCTGGCGGTCATCGTCACCGGCAACGCCTGCCCGACGGCAAAGGCCTGGGACGCGGAGCTGATCAAGCTGCAGCGGGACTACTCCGATCATGGCGTCCAGCTGCTGGTGGTCAATCCGAACAACCAGTACCTGTCGCCGCCCGACACGTTCGACCGCATGGTGCAGCGGGCCGCCGACGCCGGCTTCAACTTCCCCTACGTCAAGGACGAGGGAGCGGTGCTGGCCAAGCGGCTCGGAGCGTTCGTCACGCCGCAGGTGTTCCTGTTCGACGCCGAGCGCAGGCTTCGGTACACGGGCAGGATCGCCGACTCCCGGCGGCCGGCGGCGGTGGTGCGCTACGACCTGAAGATGGCGATCGACGATCTGGTCGCCGGCCGGACGGTCGAGGTTCCGTCGACCGATCCATTCGGCTGCGCACTGGTTCTGTGATCGCCGGCTGAAACGAACAAGCCAACAAGGAGGCGGGCCCCCAAGGCCCGCCTTCTTCGCTGCGATGTATTACGCACCGTGTTCTATAATCGAGATATATTGGTGTTACAGCCGACCACGAGGAGCAGGGGATTGAACGGAGTGGCACAGCCGCAGGTACAGACGCTGGCCTCCTGGCTCGAGGCCGAGCGTCGAGCCTGGCAGGAGGTCGAGGGGCTGGTGGCGCAGCTCACGCCGGAGCAGGCGTCGGTCGCCGGATACCTGCCGGGTTGGTCGGTCAAAGACATGCTCGCCCACCTCGCCGGGTGGCTTGCGGAAGCCGGCATGGAGCTCGAGCAGACCGAACCCGGCTTCGGGGACTCCGATCTGTCGATCGACGAAAAGAACAAGATCTTCGTGGAAGCCAACCGGGACCAGCCGCTGTCGGTCGTGCTCGGCGAAGCGATAATCGCCCGGAACCGGATGCTGCACGACTTGAGGGCTCTCGGGCGAATTCCCGAGTCGGCCGAGGACGCGGTGCGCAAGGCCGGACCCGACCACTATCTCGAGCACGCGGCCCGGCTGCGCGAGTGGGTTTCCGAGCTGGGCAAGCGTCCCGGCGCCACCGCCACCCCGGTTTCGGAAGTGAGGCACCCTCGCCCAGAAGGGTGGGCAGAGCTAGAGCCAACCAGGACGTCGCTGACCGCGCTCGTGAACGAACATATGCAGCGGGCGATGGACAACCCGGCAAACGGCCGCAGCGCACACACGCTCTACGGCGGCCGGGGGACCGTCCTGCGCCACACCCTGATCGCACTGGTCGCCGGCCAGAGTCTGGCCGACCACCCCAATCCGGGGGAGGCGACCGTCCAGGTGCTTCGCGGGCGGGTCAGGTTGGCGTCGCAGCGGGGTTCCGTCGAGGGCTCGGAGGGCGACCTGCTCGTGGTGCCGCGGGAGCGGCACTCCCTCGAGGCTCTCGAGAGCTCGGCGGTCCTGCTGACCGTCGGAGGACACCACTGATGCAGCTCAGTGAGATGGCGGGTTTCGCCGGGGCCGTCCTGGCCGGGACCGCCTACATGCCGCAGATCCGGCACCTGGTCCGAGCCCGCTGCTCGGCCGGGATCAGCCGGGTGGCCTTCGGGATCTGGCTGCTCTCCTCCGTCCTGATGCTGGCGCACGCGGTGGCGATCGGGGACGGGGTCTTCATCTTCCTCGGGGCGGTTCAGGTCGCCGCCATCGGCGTGATCATCGTCTGCTCGACCATCTACGCCGGCTCCTACTGCGAGTCACACCTTCCCGTGGAGCGGCCGGCGCGCCAGTTGATCCGGCAACCGCACGGATTCGAGCCGGCGGGCTCGCTCGACACGCCGGCCTAGCTTCCGGCACGTCGGCGGGCGATCCGCCGGCCCGGTCGCCCCGGTCGCTGGAGGCGGACCCTCCCATTGCGGAGACCCCCGGTATCCTGTTATTGATACCTAAGCCCAAAGGAGGGTAGCTTCTAAGTAGTGCAGGAACTTACGCAGGTAAAGATCATCGTCCCCGGTGACCGCGAGATGGTTTCCCTCTTTGGGACCCGGGATGAGCTTTTGAAGGTCATCGAGCAGGGGTTCGAGTCGACCATAGTGGTGCGTGGGAACGAGATCACCATCACCGGGGAGCCCTCCGAAGCGGAGAAGGTGGCCCGCCTCTTCGAAGAACTCATCGAGCTGCTCAGCCGCGGCCACGTGTTGACCACCGACTCCGTCGGACGGTCGATCGACATGGTCAAAATCGGCGAGCACCGGCCTTCCCGGGTTCTGACCGACGCAATCCTCACCACCCGTACCCGCTCGATCCGCCCGAAGACCGTGGGTCAGAAGCGTTACATCGACGCGATCCGGGACAACACGATCACCTTCGGCATCGGTCCGGCCGGCACCGGCAAGACCTACCTCGCGGTGGCCGCGGCGGTGCACTCCCTGCAGGCCAAGGAGGTCCAGCGGATCATCCTCACCCGGCCGGCGGTCGAGGCGGGGGAGCACCTGGGCTTTTTGCCCGGCGACATTGCGGCGAAGGTCGACCCCTACCTCAAGCCTTTGTACGACGCCCTCTACGAGATGCTCGAGCCGGACGCCTACGCCAAGGCGATGGAGCGGGGGATGATCGAGGTGGCGCCCCTGGCCTTCATGCGCGGCCGCACCCTGAACGACTCGTTCATCATCCTCGACGAGGCCCAGAACACCACCGCCGAGCAGATGAAGATGTTCCTCACCCGCCTGGGCTTCGGCTCCCGAGCCGTGGTCACGGGCGACATAACCCAGATCGACCTACCCCGAATGCAAACTTCCGGGCTGACACTGGTGCAGAAGATCCTGGCCGGGATCAACAACGTGGCGTTCGTCTACCTCGACGCCAACGACGTGGTCCGCCACAAGCTGGTCCAGGAAATCGTTGAGGCCTACCGGCTGTTCAACGAGGCCCGCCTCCCGGAATCAGAGCTGGATTTAGACCAGCCGGCTAGTTGAGCGCAGAACCTCCCAGTAAAAGCCCCATCGCAGTAGTGCTCACGGACGAGCAAGCGATGGGCGTCGATACCGACCGAATAATCCGTGTGGCGACCCGGACCGCCGAGTCGGAAGGGGCGGCCGGGGAGATCTCGATCACCCTGGTGATCCCCGACCGCATGGCCGAGCTCAACGAACGCTATCTGGGCAAGTCCGGCCCGACCGACGTCCTGTCGTTCCCCATCGACGGCCCGGCCGACCCCGGTCTGGGAGCGGAAGGCCCTCCCCGGCTCATCGGCGAGATCGTGCTGTGCCCCGAGGTTGCGGCCGGGCAGGCGGCCGCCGGAGTGGAGGCGGAGATCGACCTGCTCGTCGCCCACGGCGTGCTGCACCTGCTCGGCTATGATCACGACACGGAATCGGGCGCCGAACAGATGCGCCTTAGGGAGCACAAGTTGACCGGTCGGTCCGGCGCCAGGGCATGACACTCACTCAATCGCAGCTCGCGTTCGCCGTCGTCGCCATCATGCTGGCCTTCGTAACCTCGGCCTGGGTCAACGCCATCATGCGTCTCACCGTGGCCAGGGCGGAGCTTCTGGCCCAGAACAACCCCAAGAAGGGTGCCCTGCTGGTCAGGATCGCGGGCAACACCTCGATGTACCTGACCAGCGTCCTGCTGGTCATGCTGCTGCTGCGAACCACCGCCACGGTGTTCGTTACCTCGACCGTCCTTCGCCTGGGTTGGCCGGTCCCGGAGCTCATCGCAGTGACGATCATGAGCATCGTGCTGTTCGAGCTGGCCGAGCTGGCGCCGCGCACCTGGGTCCTGGAGCGGCTGGACAACGTACTTCTCGCCGCCGCCCGCCCGGTCTACCTTTTGGGGACGATACTCGGACCTCTGGCTTCGATACTGGTGAAGCTCGGGCGGGTGTTCCTGTTG
>DATABX010000077.1:0-2296 GCA_036259335.1 Actinomycetota bacterium | reverse complement strand
AGACCAGTGGCAGCCCGTCCGGCACCACCTCCGCTGTGGGCTCGGCCAGCTGCGCGCCGATCTGGGCTTCGGCCTCGGTGACCGCCTCAACCAGTGGGAATCGGTCGCGGCGGAGCGCGCCGGTCGACGCCCGGGCGTAGTCGAGCAGCGTCGCCACGATCGACCGGACCCGGTCGGTGCCGGCCACGGCTCTGGGCAGCAGCGTCCGGCCCTCGTCCGACAGCCCGCCGGCATGGCGGTCGTCGAGGAGGTCGAGCAGCCCGGCCACCGTGTGCAGCGGCTCGCGGAGCTCCACCCCGACCACCTCGGCGAATCGCTCCAGCGCGGCGTTGCTCCGTTCGAGCTCGACGGCCTGGGCGGCGAGGCCGGCGTGCGCCTCGTCGAGCTCGGCCAGGCGGCTGGCCAGCTCCTGGCGTTGAGCCTCGATCATGGCGCCCCGGGCCCACAGCTCGACGAAGACCGACACCTTGGCCCGGAGGATCTCCGGCTCGAACGGCTTGTAGACGTAGTCGACGGCGCCGCTCTGGTAGCCCCGCAGGTAGTGCTCCGGTTCCCCGGAGATGGCGGTCAGGAAGATGATCGGGACGTAGCGGGTCCGCTCCCGTCCCCGGATCAGCCGGGCGGTCTCGAACCCGTCGAGGACGGGCATCTGCACGTCGAGGATGATGAGGGCAAACTCGCCGGCCAGCAGGTGCCGCAGGGCCTCCTCGCCGGAGGCGGCCTCGACCAGCTCCAGGCCGAGCGGTTCGAGCACCGCCCGCACCGCCAGCAGGTTGTCGGCCCGGTCGTCGACCAGCAGGACTCTCGGAGCCTTCATCATCGATCGAGCCACAGGCGCATCAGCGACAGGAGCTGGTTCATCTCCACCGGCTTCGTGATGTAGTCCGACGCTCCGGCGGCCAGGCTCTTCTCCCGGTCCCCCCGCATCGCCTTGGCGGTGAGGGCGATGATCGGCAGCGCCCGGAAGCCCTCGATCTTCCGGATGGCCCGGGTGGTCTCGTAGCCGTCCATGTCCGGCATCATGATGTCCATGAGGACCAGGTCGATGTCGGGATGTTCCTGGAGTGCCTCGACGCCCTGGCGGCCGTTCTCGGCCGTGACCACCTCGATGCCCCGGTCCTCCAGCGCGCTGGTCAGGGCGTAGACGTTGCGGACATCGTCGTCGACGATCAGGACGCGCGTCCCGGCCAGGCCGGCGTAGACCGCCGCCTCCTCCGCCGCGTCTCGCTCCGAGCCGGCCGGGACGGTGACCAGCTCCGTGACCGGGGCCGGCGGCGGGTATTCCAGGCCCGTTCCGAGCGCCGGCAGGTAGAGCGTGAAGGTCGAGCCCTTGCCGGGTTCGCTCTCCACCTGGATCTCGCCGCCGAGCAGGCGGGCGATCTCCCGGCTGATCGACAGGCCGAGTCCGGTCCCGCCGTACTTCCGGTTGGTGGTGCCCTCGGCCTGCTGGAAGGCCTCGAAGATCACGAGCAGCTTGTCGGACTCGATGCCGATCCCGGTGTCGACGACCGAGAAGGCGACGATGTCAGGGCTGCCCTCCAGGGCGCTGTTGAAGAACCGGTTGCCCTGCGGGGCCCGCTCGATCCGCAGCGTCACCGATCCTTCGTCGGTGAACTTGAAAGCGTTCGACAGCAGGTTCTTCAGGATCTGCTGCACCCGGTGCCCGTCGGTGGTGATGTGCTCGGGCAGGCCCTCGCCCATCATGACCGTGTAGCTCAGGGCCTGCTGGTCGGCGATCGGCCGGAACGTCTGCGAGAGATCGTCGGCCAGGTCGGCGATGCGGACGGGCGCCATGGCCACGTCGAGCTTGCCGGCCTCGACCTTCGACAGGTCGAGGATGTCGCTGATCAGGTTGAGGAGGTCGTGGCCGGCGTCGCGGACCGACCGGGCGAACTCCACCTGCTTGGGGGTCAGGTTGCCTTCGGCGTTGTCGGCCAGCAGCTTGGCCAGGATCAGCAGGCTGTTGAGCGGTGTCCGCAGCTCGTGGCTCATGTTGGCCAGGAACTCGGACTTGTACTTCGACGACAGGGCCAGCTGCTCGGCCCGCTCCTCCAGCTCGCGCCGGGCCAGCTCGATCTCGGCGTTCTTGACCTCGATGGCCCGGTTCTGGCGGGCCAGCTCGAGCGCCTTTTCCTCCAGCTCGGCGTTGGTCAGCTGCAGCTCCTCCTGGCGCTGCTGCAGCTCGGTGCCGAGGCTCTGGCTCTGCTCCAGCAGCTCTTCCGTCCGCATGGTGGCGATGATCGTGTTGAGGACGACGCCGACCGTCTCCACGATCTGCTCCAGGAACGCCTGGTTG
>DATABX010000076.1:0-1559 GCA_036259335.1 Actinomycetota bacterium | reverse complement strand
CCAGCTCGCTGACCTCGTTCAGGCGGCGGGCCGAAGGCTCCTGGTTCGGCTCGATGCCGGCGATGCCGATCTGCTCCAGGTTGTACCTGTCCGCCAGGTAGCCAAACGCCGAGTGGCTCGTGACTATTTCACGCCGTGCGCATCGGGAGAGACCCTGCTGGAAATCGTCGTCCAGTTCGTTGAGCCGGGCGGTCAGGTTCTCGAGGTTCGTGCGGTAGAACCGGGCGTTGCGGGAGTCCGCCTCGGCCAGCTGGTCGGTGAACTGCTGGGCTATGGCGATCATCAGGACCGGATCCAGCCAGACGTGGGGGTCTCCCGGCCGGTCGGCGCCGTCGATCTCCAGCGCGTCGAGCTCGTTCTCCACCTCCGGCAGCAGCTCCTCCAGCGACGGCTGGAAGTTCTCGCCGACGTAGAGCAGCAGATCGGACTCGGTGATCGCCCGGACCTGCGCGGAGGTGAGCTCGATGTCGTGGGGCTCCACGCCGGCGGGCGTGACGCTGGTCACGTCGGCCTCGTTGCCGGCGACGTACTGGGCGAGAAAGACGAGCGGATAGAAGGCCGCCACCACCGACCGGCGGGAGGTGTCCTCCTCGTCCCCGTCACCGTTGCAGGCGGCCAGGGCCACCGGCAGCACGAGGAGTAGTAGGAGCGATAACAGGCGCTTCACGATGGCCGCACCATAGCGCCAATGAGAATGATTCGCAATTAGTGCCGCTGGCGCCGGTCTCGAAAAGCGTGAGCCTGGGACGCTTCAATCCGAAAGCTGATGTGCAGCGGCTCCACTAGGCGCTCGCCGGGGGCCTGGTGTTGTCGGAAACCATTCGAAACCGGACGGCAGCATCGCCCCAGACCTGCTCCAGGTAGGAGCGAACCGCCTCGACCCCCTCGTCGTGAAGGCGGTAGAGACGCCGGGTGCCCTCGCTCCGGTTGGTTACCAGGCCGGCTTCCTTCAGCAGTCGCAGGTGCCGGGACACGGCCGGCCGGCTGATCGGAAGGGCATCGGCCAGTTGCTGGACCGACTTGTCGCCCCGCGCCAGCAGGCCAACTATCTCCCGGCGGTTGGGGTCACCCAGCGCGACGAACGGGTCGGCTGAAAGTCCTTCGGACCCCATCAGGCCTCGGGGGCGGCCTTCGAGCCGCGCCCGAACTGTTCGAAGGGTTCGGTCATGTCCGGAATCGACTTGCCGATCAGGCCGCTCAATGGGCCGCTGAACACCTCCTCCATCTTGAAGACGGTCCCGCCGTTGGAGTCCGGCGTCAGCGTGAAGGTCCGGACACCTTTGGAGAGCCCCAGCGGCATACCGCCCTCCCGGGTCATCAGGAGCGGCGGTTCGAACCGGCTGACCTTCACCGGAAATGCCTTTCCGGGGTTGATCTTCACGTACAGCCCGATCTTCTCGCCCGGTGCAATGTCGCCCTCGAGCCTGTCCACGCTCGGGTTCCAGTCGGGGTAGTGACTTCCGTCGGTGAGGATGGACCAGATCCGCTCCGGTTCGGCCTTGATGGTTTTCTCCACCCGGTGGCTCAGCACTGAGACCTCCCTCACAGCGTAACGAATC
>DATABX010000075.1:0-1766 GCA_036259335.1 Actinomycetota bacterium | reverse complement strand
GGCGTCGCTCAGGCCTGAATCGAGACCGGCGTTCCGGTGGGAGCCAGTTCCTTTAGGCGCAGAATCGATTCGTTGAACAGCCTGACGCAACCGTTGCTGGAGTTTACGCCAACCGAGCCCCGGTTGTTGGTCCCGTGGATGGCGAGCTGCCCGATTCCACCGCCGAAGTTGAAGTGAACCTCAGAGAATCCGGCGATGCTCAGCATGTGCGCCCCGTACGCTCCGCTGGTGTTGGCGAACGGTATGGAGATGTCGACGTAGAACTCGCCGACCGGCGTCGGGGTGGCCGAGGTTCCCACCCCGGCGGGCACGTCCAGCAGCACCTCGTCGCCCCGGTAGGCCCTCAGGCGGTGGTCGGATTTGTCGACGACTATCCGGTTGGCGACCTTGCGCAGCCTCACGTCCTGCGCCTTCACCCAGCCGGTGCTGCCGTTCGGGCGCATCGGCAGCCTCACCTGGAGCCAGTCGCCCTCCTCCGCCAAAACGCCGAAGACCAGCGGCACGCCTTCGCGAGTGGGGTTGGACAGGGTCTTGGAGGCCTCCGAGGCGTTGGGGGCGTCGTAGACCTTCACGCTCGGTCGGGCGGCGTCGGCGGCAAGGAAGTCGGTAGGGGAAACCTGCAGAGCCGCCGACAGGGGCAGCTCAGCGTGACCGATGTCCCGGGCGGCCCCGGCGGCCAGCCCCCCGGCGGCAACGCCGAGAGCGGGGATGCTCCCGGCCAGGAGCAGTCCGGCTACCAGCCAGCCGACAGTGCTGCGCCTGCGGTTCACGCCTTTAACGATCCCGGAAGTAGACGGCCCGGTAGGCCTCTGCGTACTTGATTCCATTGTCCGCACCCTGCGCGCTGACCTCCGCAATCTGGCGCATCCGGTCGGCGAACTCGTCGCCGAACTCGGGCGTCTGTGAGTGGTGGACCTTCACCGATTTTATCTTGGTGTCCATGTGTTCTTCGATGTCCACCCAGAAGTTCGGGTTGTTGGTGAAACCGAACAGTGCCGCCTTGAGGTGGTGGGGCTCGAAGCCTTTGTCGTAGAGCTCCTCCCGGTACATCGGCAGCGTGGCGGCGCCCGGGCTGACCGCAGCGCAGAACGCCTCGCCGACCTTCCGGTGATCCGGGTGGTTGACGTAGGCGTCGGCGAAGAAGTACATCGTCGGGTCGGGGCCGATCACCACGTCCGGCTTGTAGCGGCGGATCTCTCTGATGATGTCCCGGCGCAGGTCGTGGCTGTCCTCGACCATGCAGTCCTCGTAGCCCAGGAAGATCACGTCTGCGATGCCGGTGATCTTGGCGGCCTCCCGCTGCTCCTCCATGCGGGCCGCGATCAGCTTCTCGCGGGTCATGGCGGGGTCGTTGGAGCCGTTGGCCCCGTTGGTAACCACGCAAAGGACGATCTCTTTGCCCTCGGCCACCCACTTGATCATCGAGCCGCCGGCCATGAACTCCCCGTCGTCGGGATGGGCGAAGAACACCAGTGCCTTTTTGAAATCGAGGTCCGTCAAGGGGCAACCCTCCCAAACTCTACGAATGCCTTATGGGTGGACGGCATCTGCGCTGCGAAGAACTCCTCCACCGCCTCGCCGTAGCGCCGGATCTCCCACATCGCAGCATCCGCGTTGCGCAAGGCGACGAAGTTCATCAGGGCCCGGGCGTTCACCGTCCAGTAGAACTCAGTGTACAAACCAACCGGCAGTACCAAGCGCGCCACCTCCCGGGCCACGCCGATCTCCAGCAGGCTCTGGTAGGTGTCCCAGGTCTGGCGGTACTG
>DATABX010000074.1:0-9519 GCA_036259335.1 Actinomycetota bacterium | reverse complement strand
GCCTTCATCGGCAAGACGCCCGACGCCGAGGTCGGGCCGGGTGAGGCGATGTGGATCGCCACCGGCGCGCCGGTTCCCCCCGGCGCCGACTGCATCGCCCCCAAGGAGGACGTGACCGCCGAGCCGGAGACCGTAACCGTGCACAAACGGTTCGAGCCGGGCCAGTTCGTCCGCCCCCCGGGGCAGGACCTGAAGGAGGGCGACGTCGTCGTGCCGGCGGGCAAGGTGCTGGCGGGGCCCGAGCTGGGCAACCTGTCGACCGCCGGGTTCGCCGAGGTGAAGGTCTACCCCAAGGTCCGGGTGTGCGTGGTCTCCACCGGCGACGAGCTGGTCGAGCCGGGGTCCAAACCGGCCTACGGGCAGATTCCCGACGGCAACGGGTACACGATCTCGGGGTGCCTGAAGGAGCTCGGGATAACGCCGCTGCGCCCGCCGATCGTCCCCGACGACGAGGACCTGCTGCGCGAGGTGTTCGTCGCGAACGCTCCCAAGGTCGACGTGTTCATCTCCTCGGGCGGGATGTCGGTCGGGGACCTGGACGTCGTCCGGAAGGTCGTGGAGGAGCTGGGGAAGATCGACGCCTACAAGGTGGCGATGCAACCCGGGATGCCTCAGGCCTTCGGCGTTGTCGAGGGGCGAACCTACTTCGGGCTGCCCGGAAACCCGGTGTCGGTGTTCGTGTCGTTCGAGCTGTTCATCCGGCCGGCGCTGCTGAAGATGATGGGGCGGACCGACCTGGACCGCCCGGTGGTCACTGCGGCCATCGACGAGGACATGGAGGGCCTTCCGAACAAGACCCGTTACTCACGGGTGCTGGTGTACCGGGACAACGGCAGCTTCCGGGCACGCTCCACCGGCCCGGCAGCCTCCAACCTGCTGGGGACCGTGGTGAAGGCCAACGGGCTGGCGGTGATCCCGCCGGGTGACCAGCCGGTGCGGGCGGGGGAGCGGGTGCAGGTCCAGATCTACCGGCCGCTCGAGCAGGTGGGCCTTCCCGGGGCCTGAAGGCCCCACCGTAGGGCCCCGGGTCAGCCCGGTACCTCGGGGTAGGACATAAGTACGGGTTCTATACTTAGGACACGACCTAAGAAACTAGGGGGAAAACAAGATGGCATACGAACTGCCGCCACTACCTTACGCGTACGATGCACTCGAACCGCACATCGACGCCCGCACGATGGAGATCCATCACACCAAGCACCACCAGACCTACATCGACAAGCTGAACGCCGCGCTGGCCGACAAGCCGGACCTCGCGGCGAAGCCCATCGACGATCTGATGAAGGACTTCGCGTCGATCCCCGCCGAGCTGTCGACTCCGGTTCGGAACCACGGCGGCGGCCACGCCAACCACTCGCTGTTCTGGACGATCCTGTCGCCCAACGGCGGAGGGGAGCCCACCGGCGCCCTGGCCGAGGCGATCACCACCTCGTTCGGCGGGTTCGACCAGTTCAAGACCATCTTCACGAATGCGGCGGTCAACCAGTTCGGCAGCGGGTGGGCGTGGCTGGTGGTTGCCGCCGGCTCGCTGGTTCCCTACAGCCTGCCCAACCAGGACTCGCCGCTGGCGGCCGGTGAGATTCCGATCCTCGGCCTGGACGTCTGGGAGCACGCCTACTACCTGAAGTACAAGAACAAGCGCCCCGACTACGTCGCTGCCTTCTGGAACGTGGTCAACTGGGACGAGGTAGGCCGCCGCTACGACGAGGCGATGGCGGGCTAAGCCGGTCCTCTAGCCACCCTGGAGGGCGGACTTGCACTCGGCGATAGCTGCGGCAACCCCCTCCGGGTGGCGAAACAACGCCGACCCGACGACGAAGTGGTCGGCCCCCGCCCGGGCCGCGCCGGCAATGGTGCTCGACGTGACGCCGCCGTCGACCTCCAGGGCGATCTCCCGCCCGGTGGCGTCGATCATCGCCCGGGCCTCCGACACCTTGGTCTCCATCTCCGATATGTAAGCCTGCCCGCCGAAACCTGGATTCACGGTCATCACCAGAAGGTGGTCGATGGAGCCCATGACGTGGCGGATCATCTCCAGCGGGGTCGCCGGGTTCAGCGCCACTCCCGCCTTCGCCCCCATCCGGCGGATCTCCTCGAGGCACCGGTGCAGGTGGACGATGGCCTCCGGGTGGACGATCACCGTCTCGCAGCCCGCCTTCACGTAGTCCTCGACCCATCTCTCACCCTCGGTGATCATCAGGTGGGCTTCGTAGGGGATGTCGGTGAGATCTCGGCACTGCTTGATCACCTCGGCGCCGAAGGTCAGATTCGGCACGAAGTGTCCGTCCATGACGTCCCACTGGATCGCGTCGGCGCCGCCTTCTGCCAGCCGGGTCACGTCCTCGCCCAGACGAGCGAGATTGGCGTTCAGCACACTGGGGACGATTCTGCCCTGGGTCAATTGGTCCTTCCTTTTCGTTTGGGTTCCGGGGGCGGGTTTCCGCCGGACTCTGGTGGGTCATCCGGGGAGACCGGATTCGGATAACGGACGGTATCACGCACGGTAGATGCCCGGCCCGGTACGGGTGCGGCTCGCCGTGATCGGTGAGCAGAATCCGTGCGGTTATGAGTAAACTACGGCATGGCCTCTCGCAGTTCATCCCTACCTAATCGCGCTCCCAATGGGGAGCGGCCGATCATGCTGGGCGTCGTCGGCGACTCGGCGACCGGCAAGACCACGCTGACCGCGGGCATCGCCAAGATCCTGGGCAAGGACCGGGTTACGACGATCTGCACCGACGACTACCACAAGTTCGACCGCACCGAGCGCAAGGAGCTGCCGTTCACGCCCCTTCATCCCGACTGCAACTACATGGAGATCATCGAGCAGCATCTGCAGCTGCTGGCCGACGGAGAGCCGATCCTCAAGCCGATCTACAACCACAAGTTCGGCACGCTCGACCGTCCCGAGCTCATCCGGCCTCGTGAGTACATGGTGGTCGAGGGCCTGTTCGGCTTCTATAGCAAGCGGATGCGCGACTGCTTCGACGTCAAGGTGTACCTGGACCCGCCGGAGGACGTGCGCCGGGCGTGGAAGATCAAGCGGGACGTCGGTAAGCGCAACTACACCGAGGAGCAGGTCGACGCCGACCTCCGCAAGCGTGAGCCGGAGTCCGAGGCCTACATCCGCCCGCAGCGGGCCCACGCCGACATCGTCGTGCGCTTCTACCCCCCGGGACCGGAGCTGGACGTGGACGCCAGCCACTACAACGTGAAGCTGGTGCTCCGCCCGAGCCTTCCGCACCCGTACATCGCCGAGATCGCGTCGGCCACCCGGACCTCGAAGTACGAGCCGATCCGCTTCGCCCTCGCCCGGGATCGCGGCCAGCCGGTGGATGTGCTGGAGATCGACGGAACCGTGCCGGACGAGGTCGCCCGGTCGGCCGAGGAGATCATCTGGGAGAAGATGCACAAGGACGAGGCCCTGGACGCCAACGCCATCGGCCTGTTTGCCGAGGGCGACGAGCAGCGGGTGTCCGGGCCGCTGCATCTCACCCAGCTGCTGATCGTCTTCCAGCTCCAGTCGGCTCGCGCCGGGTTCACCTACAGCTAGGCCCCCCGAGCAAACGCACCCGGGCTACGGGTGCCCTGTGGTAGCGCCCCCTAATAAAGGTGGTCGCGCGACGTCCCGAACCACTCGTCGACCGCCTGCTTGGCCTTCCGGGAGCGCAGCAGCTCCAGGAACGCCTCGGCACTCGGTGAGTGGTCGCTGGCGCTGCGGTAGAGAACGTGCCAGGAACGGACCAGGGGCGTGCCGGCGACGTCCAGGCGGGCCAGGGTGCCGGCCGCCAGCTCCGCCGCCACCGCATGGGTTGAGATCAGCGTAACGCCGAGTCCGGCCGAGGCGGCCTGCTTGACCGCTCCGTTACTGCCCAGGGTCATGAACGGCGGCGCCTCGATGCCCGACTCCAGGAAGAACTCCTCGGTGTTGCTGCGGGTACCCGAACCGCCTTCACGAAGCAGCCAGGTCTCCTTCGCCAGCTTGCCGGCGTCGAAGTCTGCGGTGTTGGCCAGGCGGTGCTCGGGAGAGCCCACCACCACGAGGCGGTTGTCCAGGAACGGCTCGCCGGCGATCTCGCCGTCGTCCGGCGGACGTCCACCGATGCCCAGGTCGACCTGGTAGGAGAGAAGGCTGTCGAACACTCCCTGCAGGTTGCCGACCTCCATCCACAGCTCCACCCCGGGCTGGCGCTGGCGGAACAGCTTGAGGATCGGCGCCATGAGCGATTCGCCGGCAGTGGTCACCGCCGACAGGCGAAGCTCGGCGGCCTGCCCGGCCTTCTCACGGGCCCGGCGGGCCGCTTTGTCGTATAGGCCGAGGATTTGGGAGGCATATCCCGCAAACTCTTCGCCTGCAGGGGTTACCCTGATCCCGCGGCCCTGTCGCTCGACCAGGGCCACCCCCAGTTCCCGCTGCAGTGACGCCACGCCGGCGGAGACTGAGGGCTCGGTCACCGTGAGGCTGGCGGCGGCGGCTCGAATGGAGCCGTGGCGGACCACCTCGAGGAAGGTTTTCAACTGGCCGAAAGTCATGGTCCTATCTTAGAGAACTACCTATCAAAGGTCAACAAAAGTTCAATTGCTTTCTTATTAAAGTGGGTCTATCCTGGCTTAGAAGATCCGGCGGCAGGACCGGATGAGCTTTATTGGATGGAGGATTAGCTATGGCTGGAAAGACCGAACCCGGGCGGCCGCGCTGGCTTGCCGGAGTCATGCCCTACAAGGAAATGGGCTACTGGAAGCCGGACTACGAGCCGGAGGACAGCGACATCATTGCAGCCTTCCGCATCACGCCCCAGGACGGAGTCGAGCCCGAGGAAGCGGCAGCAGCCGTCGCCGGTGAGTCGTCGACCGCCACGTGGACCGTGGTCTGGACCGACCGTCTGACCGCGTACGACAACTACCAGGCCAAAGCCTACAAGGTGATTCCGGTTCCGAACTCGAGCCCCCCTCAGTGGATCGCCTACATCGCCTACAAGCACGACCTCTTCGAGGAGGGTTCCATTGCGAACCTGACCTCTTCGATCATCGGTAACGTGTTCGGGTTCAAGGCCCTCAAGGCCCTCCGCCTCGAGGACATGCACATCCCGCGGGAGTACATCAAGACCTACCAGGGTCCTCCGCACGGCATCATCACCGAGCGCGAGATGATCAACAAGTACGGCCGTCCGCTTTTGGGGGCCACGACCAAGCCGAAGCTGGGTCTCTCGCCCCGCAACTACGGTCGGGTGGTTTACGAAGCCCTGCGCGGTGGTCTCGACTTCGTCAAGGACGACGAGAACATCAACTCGCAGAACTTCAACCGCTGGCGTGACCGCTACCTCTACTGCATGGAAGCGGTTCACCGTGCGGAGGAGGTGACCGGTGAGACCAAAGGTCACTACCTGAACGTGACCGCCGCCACCATGGAGGACATGTACGAGCGTGCGGAGTTCGCCAAGGAGCTGGGCTCGGTCATCATCATGATCGACCTGACCATCGGTTTCACCGCGATGACCTCGATGTCGCACTGGGCACGTAAGAACGGCATCATCCTGCACCTTCACCGTGCCGGCTACGCCACCTACGCCCGCCAGAAGAACCACGGCGTCAACTTCCGGGTTCTGTCCAAGTGGTGCCGTCTGCTGGGCGTCGACCACATTCACTCCGGAACCGTCGTCGGCAAGCTGGAGGGCGACCCGAACGCAATCCAGGGCTACTACAACACCCTGCGTGAGGACAAGGTCCCGGCCAACCCGGTTCAGGGCATCTACTTCGACCAGGACTGGGCGCACATGCCGGGCGTCATGCCCGTCGCATCCGGTGGTATCCACGCCGGCCAGATGCACCAGCTGCTCCACTACCTGGGCGAGGACGTCGTCCTGCAGTTCGGTGGAGGCACCATCGGTCACCCGATGGGTATCGCCGCCGGCGCCGAGGCCAACCGCGTGGCGGTCGAGGCAATGATCAAGGCCCGCAACGAAGGCAGGGACTACTACAAGGAAGGTCCCGACATCCTTCGCACTGCAGCCAAGAGCAACGCACCGCTGGCATCGGCCCTCGAGGTCTGGGGCGACATCACCTTCGACTTCGAGTCCACCGACGTTCCGGACGTCCTGGAGCTTCCGACTCCGGTTTCGTAGGTCCGACAAGTTAGAGACATTCAGGAGAACAGACAATGGCAACTGGACTAAAGATCAGGCAGGGGACGTTCTCGACACTCCCGGACCTTACGGACGACGAGATTCGTGCCCAGATTCAGTACGGAATCGACCAGGGTTGGGCGGTGTCGATTGAGTACACCGATGACCCGCACCCTCGCAACGTCTACTGGGACATGTGGGGCATGCCGATGTTCGACCTCAAGGACGCCGCCGGCGGCCTGCACGAGGTGAACCGGTGCCGGGAAGCATTCCCGAACCAGTACGTGAAGGTCAGCCTCTACAACCCGAAGCTGACGAAGCAGACCATCGGCCTGCAGTTCATGGTGCAGCGGCCCAACCACGAGCCGGGCTTCCGGCTGGTGCGCCAGGATTCCAACGACCGGGTGATCCGCTACACGATGGAGCCGTACGCAGCACGGGCGCCTCACGGCGACCGCTACGGCGAGGACTAACGTCTTCGGGGGTTAGCAGGAATCCGTATGTCGGAGGAAGCGGTTCTGCCGCTTCCTCCGACTTGTAACTGGGTAGAAGAGTACCGACGAGCAGTTGACCAGGAGGATAAGGCCGTGGCGCAGGGGATTACACCGGAGAAGTTGATCTCGCCGCCCTCTCAGGGAACTGGGATGTACAAGGGCGGAACCAATGTCGACGAACGCTTCGGCGCCGACCAGCCGGCCGAAGGGTTTTCAGAGCTGAAGGACCCGTTGCGGGAGATCCCCGACGGCCTGGAGGTCGACGCACAAAAGCTGATCGAGGACACCAAGGTCAAGGAGGTGTTGAACGAGCTGAACACCGAGCTCGTCGCGCTTCACAACGTGAAGGAGCGGATCTCGGAGATCGCCCACCTGCTGCTGGTGGACCGCCTGCGGCGGAGCATCGGCCTCGAGGCTGAGGCTCCGACGCTGCACATGAGCTTCACCGGCAACCCGGGGACCGGCAAGACCACGGTCGCCCGCAAGATGGGACAGATTCTGTGGAAGCTCGGGTACATCCGCAAGGGGCACGTCGTCACCGCCAGCCGGGACGATCTGGTGGGCCAGTACGTCGGACACACCGCTCCCAAGACCCGTGAGGTCATCAAGCGGGCTATGGGAGGCGTCTTGTTCATCGACGAGGCGTACAACATCTACCGGTTGGACAACGAGCGGGACTACGGTCAGGAAACCGTCGAGATGCTGCTCGAGGTGATGGAGAACGACCGCCAGGACCTGGTGGTGGTCATGGCCGGCTACCGGGATAAGATGGACCGCTTCTTCTCCGACGTGCCGGGCATCTCCTCACGCATCGCCCATCACGTGGACTTCCCGGACTACAACGCCCAGGAGCTGCTGGACATCGGAAGGATGATGCTGGAGCAACAGCGCTACCGGTTCTCGCCCGACGCGGAGAAAGCGTTCCAGGAATACCTGTCCCTGCGGCTTACCCGGCCGCACTTCGCCAACGGCAGGTCGGTGCGGAACGCCCTCGACCGTGCGCGCATGCGCCAGGCTATTCGCCTGTACGAATCCGTCGAGAGCGGGCGAAAGCTGACCAAGGCGGACCTGGTCACGATCGAGGCCGAGGACATCCTCCAGAGCCGGGTCTTCGACGACCTGCACCAGACCGGTTCGGACAATGGAGAAGCCAAGACCAACTCCAAGCCGCGGGTCAAAGCCACAGCCGGCAAGGGGAAGAAGTAGGCGCACGATGAGCGTGAACGACTGGGGTGGAGGCACCAACGAGCGAGTGGTGTTGGGCCGCAGGGACCCGCACAGCTGGGTCGGGTTCCAGTGGACCGGTCAGGAGCCGGAAGGTCTCTACGACATCAACCAGGCGGTGGCGAACGGCGCCGAGTGGGACGGCGACGAACTGGTGACCTACAACAAGCCGGAGTTCGACCACAACTTCTCCCGCATCCGCGACGGGTGGATGGAGGACTCGGATTAGTCCCGAAGGCCTTCGGGACTAGTCCGAGTGCGCCCGGTTTGCTCAATTGGGCGTGGCCACTGATACACTTTGAGGACTGAGCTTGAGACACCGGTAGAACTCCCGCGAGATTTCTTTAGCATTCACGCTTCGCGTGGCGTATTATTTGCCGACTTTCGCTCTTACTGGACCTTGGCGGGAGGACCAGCAGCCCCAGTTCCTTGAAGGTTTCCTTGTTGCACCCGTTGTTCGGTTAACCGGTCGATTGTTTCGGCAGACTTGGAGGTGAGACATGTCCACGGTTGAAGGGTCGATGAGTCGTGCGGTCTTGAAGGTCCGCCCGGAGGACACACTCGAGCAGGCTGCCCAGGCGATGATCGAGAGACGTACCGGGTCGGCGGTGGTCATGTCCGACACCACGCTCGTGGGCATAGTCACCGAACGTGACGTCCTGAGGGCGGTTGCCAACGGCCGCGTTCCCTGGAGCACCAAGATCGTAGACGTGATGACCGCAGACCCTATCTCCGTGCCCCCCGAGACCGAGACCACCGAGGCAATCAGGACCATGCTGAAGGGTGGTTTCCGCCACCTTCCGATTTGCCGGGACGGAAGGCTCGTGGGACTGGTATCGTTGCGCGAATTGCTCAAGGCTCAAGCGCTTCCGCTGATCGGCTCCACCATTGCCGGGGCGGTGGCCGGCTCACTGGCGCCCTGAGGTGATTGTGCAGCACGCCTGAGTTCGGGTAGTCTGCCGCTATGAGCATAAATCCCGGTACGTACGAGTTCGGCCCGCAAAACGGCCAAATGGTTGTAAAGATCTATCGTGAGGGCATGGCCAAGAAAGCCGGCCATGATCTGATCATCGACGTAAAGAGCTGGAAAGCCACCGCCACCATCTCGGAGAACCCTGCGGAGTCCAAGTTCACGGCCACGGCCGACGCAGGCTCCTTCTCCGTTCGTGAAGGCGTCGGAGGGGTCAAGCCGCTGTCCGAGGGGGACAAAGCGGACATCAAAAAGAACATCACCCAGAAGATCCTGACCTCGCCCGAAATCTCGTTCACCTCCACCTCGGTCCAGCCCAACGGAGACGCCGCCACCATCACCGGTGACATGCGGATCATGGGCAAGACCGCTCCTGCGACCGTCAAACTGGCCCAGCAGGGCGGCAAGGTCAAAGGCAACATGACGATCGCTCAGACCAACTGGGGGATCAAGCCGTTCCAGGCCATGATGGGTGCGCTGAAGGTCAAGGACCAGGTAGACATCGAGATCGAAGCCGACCTGCCGTCGTAGAAGTCAGACCCAGTCTCACGAAAAAGGCGCCTGCGGGCGCCTTTTTTGGTGGTCGAACTTGGATCAGGCGCTCTTGCGGACGAACCTCATCGTGAGCGCCAGGGTCTCGGTGGGGGAGGGCTCCTTGCCGAGGAAGACGTAGCGGATCTGCATCTTGATCAGGCTGAGCTGAGCCAGC
>DATABX010000073.1:0-15466 GCA_036259335.1 Actinomycetota bacterium | reverse complement strand
CTCCCCCGGCGAAGAAGCGCCGCAGTCCCAGGTCCTCGGCGCGGTAGAACAGGGTGGCGTCGGCCGGCTCGCCGTCCCGGCCGGCCCGGCCGATCTCCTGGTAGTAGGAGTCCAGGGAGTCGGCAACGTCGTGGTGGTAGACGAACCGGACGTTGGGCTTGTCGATGCCCATGCCGAAGGCGGTGGTGGCCACGACCACCTCGAGCTCATCCTCCAGAAAGGCGGTGTGCACCTGGGTTCGCCGCCCAGTGGCCATTCCTCCGTGGTAGAAGTCGGCCTGAACTCCCCGGGCGGTCAGGGCCTCGGCGACCTCCTCGGCCCGCCGGCGGGTGGCGGCGTACGCTATGCCCGGCTTGTCGGCTTCGACCACCGCCGCCAGGAAGTCCTCGCGCTTGTCGTGGTCGTCGGAGAAGGTCCGCACCGCAAGGTGCAGGTTGGGTCGGTCGAAGCCTCTGACTACAACGGCCGGTTCCCGCATCCGCAGCTGCTCGAGGATCTCCTCGCGCACCGGGGGCGACGCGGTGGCGGTCAAGGCAAGCACCGGCGGGCGCCCCAGCTCCTCGACGACCGGGCCGAGCAGAAGGTAGTCCGGCCGGAAGTCATGCCCCCACGAGCTCACGCAGTGGGCCTCGTCGACCACGAACAGCGAAGGCTTCGATGCGGCTATCCGCTCCATCACCTCCGGCTTCCGGAACTGCTCCGGAGCCAGGAACAAAAACTCCAGGTCCCCGGACGCCAGGTCCTCGAACGCCTCGCGGCGGTCGGCTGCCGAGATGGTGGAGTTGGTCTGGCCGGCTTCCCCGGCCGGGCTGTCCTCCAGCGAGTCCACCTGGTCCGCCTGCAGGGCGATGAGGGGGGACACCACGATCGTCGGGCCGGGGAGAAGCCGGCCGGCGATCTGGTAGATCGCCGACTTCCCGGAGCCGGTGGGCATGACGGCCAGCGTGTCGGAGCCGTCGAGCGCCGCCTCGATCGCCTCGCGCTGACCCGGCCGGAGCTTGCTGAAGCCCAGCTCATTCGCCACCCGGTCGATCCGGTCCCGTGCCTTCGCCATCCGCTTTCGGTACCCGGACGGATTATCCCCAAACGGTTGCCGGTGCGGCGATCCGGGTAATTCCGCTCCAGAACATCAAAGCGAAGGGAGCACCTCTTGGACCACTCACTGGACACCGACGAAGCGGAACAGCGCTCGCGCATCGCCATTTCGCTCAAGCAGACGATCTTCCCCGCAGACAAGGAGACGCTGCTCAAGGACGCCCGCGACAACTTCGCCGAGGCCTGGGTTCTCTCCCAGCTGGAGCGGTTACCGGAGGGACAGACCTTCGAGAACGTGCAGAGCGTCTGGGAAGCCCTCGGGGGCAGCGAAGAGCACCGATTCTGAGATCGACCACGCCGTAGTCCCGGATCCCGGAACCTGTCGGCCCAGCGACAGTTGAACTGCCGCTAACCGCCCGAGCGGGGACCATGGGCAAATATGACCTCCCCCCGCCTCCGTCTCGTCCCGGGAAATCCAACTGTCGAATCCCGGCCTCGGGACGCCGGTCAGTCCGGTTGGAGCAGGGGCGACGACAACCTGTTCCACCTCTTGTTCGAGCCGTCGCAGCTTCCCCCGCCGGGAGGCGGGGTGCTCAACGAGCTCGTCGGCCGAAAGCTGGCCCTGCTGGAGAAGCTGCGCCGGAACGAACCTTGACGGCCGGCACCGCCCCGACCCAGTCCGCCGGCCGGACCAATGGTCACTGGCGGGACAGGTAGAGCAGAGTTCCAAGCAGGCCAGAGATCAAAGAGATCCCCAACAGGGCTACGAACATAACTACGTTCATCAGCATCCCGACTCGCCGCCGGGTCCGCGCCCTCATGCGCCGAAGTCCAGCGTCACCAGGGACAGGCGTCCCTGAGGGCGTCGCGCAACTCCGTGGAGCCGGGTTTCGAGCAGCACCTCGGTGAAAACCTCCTGGCTTCGAGCGAGAAAGACGCCTCTTTTTTGCGTCTCCCGTCCGGACATCTACTCCCAGGTTGTGTCCATTGATTCGAGTCTTCGAATCCGACTGTCGCCCCGGCTACAGATCTAACGCCGGAGTCGGGTGGCTGGACCGGTTCGGCACCTCCGGTGGTCCGGTGGCGGCTGGGACGAATGGGCCTTAGGCTGCAACCCATGCCGACCTTCGACCAGCTCGACTCACTGACCTCCAAGGAGCTCCACGACAAAGCTGCGGTCACCGCCCTCAAGCGGCTCGACCTGCACTTCTTCCTGGACCTTTTATCCGCCGTGCCGGCAGCCGAGGCTGCCGCCGGGCACCAGGACGAGGCGAACGAGGACGTCGTCAGCATCGCCAGGCGGCTCCAGGACTTGATCCACGCCGACGAGGGTGAGCTGGCCGAAGCCCTTCGGCCGATGTACATCGACTACCTGCTCAAGCACGATCACTGAGCGCCGGCCCCTGAGGGTGTAGGGCCGGCTACCTAAGTAGGGCTTGGTGACGGACTCTCGTCGGGTTCAGCGGAAGGGGTGACCGTCTCGGTCGGCTCGGGCGCAGGGCTGGTTTCCGCCTCCGGCTCCTGGGTGTCGGGCGACTCGGAAGCGTCGGGGGAGGGAGACGGCGAGGTGCTTTCCGAAGGGCTCGGGCTGGGGGACGGCGACTCTCCGCCGGTGGTCTTCTGGTCGGTGTCCTTGCTGGGCCGGCCGGTCCCTTGCATCCCGACCGACTCGAGCTCGGTCTTTACAACGGCCCACGTCTGCTCCACCAGGGCATCGATTCTGGCCTCGAGCTCGGCGAAGGACAGCTCCTCGTTGCCGGCCACGGTCTTTATCCGGCCCTCGAGCTCGGCCATCTTCTGTTCGGCCCCGGGGGCGAATCGAACGAGCCCGTCCGTGGTGAAGACGAGCTGGTAGGCGGCGGCGAAGGTTTCACAGCGGACGCAGTCTGCGTTCACGGCAACCGCGAAGTTGCGCGGGGAGATGTCGCTGGCGTCGGTCCGCTGGACCACCACCGCCTGGGCCGCGACCGCGACGGTGCGGCAGTCGTTGCAGGAGGAGGTAGCTGCCGCCGCGTTCTGGTTGTGAGCCTGGTGACCCGTCACGCGGGCGAACCCGACGCGGGCCCGATGGGCGAAGCGGGAGTCGACCGTGTTGATGACCACGACCTCGTTGTTGACGTTGCCTCCGCCTCCGCCGGCCGGCACGATTCCGCCGGTCTGCAAGGCTTCCGGGCTCTGGGACGGCTGGGGGCTGGGCGAGGCGTCGGCGGTGATATCGCCGGAGCCGGCAGGGTCACCGGTGGGCTGAAACTCGGCGCTCGCACTCCCGACACCCAGGATCAGCACGAAGGACAGCGCGAGAGCGGCGGCTCTCTTCGAGGCGATCAACTTCAACAGTGCGTTCTTCACCGGACTCCTCGATAGCTTGTCAAAAGGGTTACCCTCAGCCAGGAGCGCCTAATCTCCGGGGCTCAACCGCGTGCCGGAGCGGCGGTCTGCCCGCCTTGGTCCATGGGGTGAAAATGCGCCGGATCGGGCTCGGGAGCGCTTATAACAGCGCCATGCCACAGGCACCGGAAACCATCCGCCCCATGCTCGAGATCGCCCAGATCGGCCGGCTTCGGCGGGCAAGGAACGCCCGCCGCGCAGTCATGGCCCTGACATGCCTGTTGGTCCTGCTCGGCGCCAGCTCGCTGCTGGGCGTTCGGGAGGCGACGGTGTCTGCGGAGTCGGGCGGCATCGAGATGACCTTGACTTACGCTGCGGTAAGCCGCCTGGGCCTCGCCACGCCCTGGGAGTTGCAGGTCACCCGGCAGGGCGGATTCAGCGGCCCGATTACCGTGGCCACCACCAGCACGTACTTCGACATCTTCGACCAGAACGACTTGAGCCCCCAGCCCAGCTCGGCGACCACCGACGGCGACCTGATCGTGTGGGAGTTCGAACCTCCGCAGGGGGACACGCTTACCGTCAGCATCGATGCCCGACTGGAGCCGGTCTTTCGGGGCGGCCGCTCCGCCGACACCTCGGTTCGGGAGAACGGCGTCGACGTGGTGGGTGTCAGCTACCGGACCCGGGTGATGCCCTGATGGACATCGTCCTTCGCGCCGCCGTCGTATACCTGTTCCTGTGGATCGTCCTGAGATCGCTGGGCAAGCGTGAGATCGGTGAGCTGACCCCATTCGACCTGGTTCTGCTGATGACCATCGGGGACCTGGTGCAGCAGGGCGTCACGCAGGAGGACTTTTCCATCACCGGCGCCATGCTGGCGGTCGGGACCTTCGTGGTGTTGACCCTTGTCACCTCCTATGCGTCGTTCAAATGGAAGACGATGCGGCCGATCTTCGAGGGACTTCCGGCGGTCGTCGTCCTGAACGGGAAGATGGAGAAGCAGGCGATGAAGCTCGAGCGCCTGGCGGCCGACGAGCTGCTCGACGCAGCCAGGCAGCAGGGCATCCAGGAAATCGCCGAGATCCGCTACGGCATCCTGGAGCCCGACGGAAAGTTCTCGTTCATCAAGTACTCCGGTGAGGCCTCCGACAAGGAGAAGAGCGACCGCAAGGCGTAGGTTCCGCGGCAGGCGCCCGGGCTCCGGCGGCTAACTCCACCGGCGACCGGGTACGAAGAACTCCTCAACCGCGAGAAGGGGTTCGGGGTGCCTTTGTATCTGGGGATAGCCGTGGTCGCCGGCGCCACCATCGTGTACGAGGTGGCGCTCACCCGCATCTTCTCGCTGGCCTACGGATACCACTTCGCCTTCCTGGCCATGAGCCTCGGGCTGCTGGGGTTCGGCATCAGCGGCACCTTGATCGCCCTGCGTCCGGGTTGGCGTGAGAACGTCGACGGCGCCAGGCTCGGATGGCTCGCCGCCGGTGCCTCGGCGGCGTTTGCCGGCGGCTATCTGGTGGCGAACAACATCCCCCTCGACCCGTACAAGGTCGGGTGGGACCCCGGGCAGCTTCCCCTCCTGGCTGCATACCTCACCGCCTACTCGCTGCCCTTTCTGCTTACCGGGCTGGTCCAGGGGCTCGCGGTTACGTCGTGGCCGTCGTCGGCAGGCCGGATCTATGCCGCGGCTCTAGGCGGGTCGGGCGCCGGCGGCCTGCTGGCGCTGCCCGCCCTCGACCGGCTGTCGTCCCCCGCCGCGCTGACGGCGGCGTCGGCCGCGGCGGCTGCCGCCTCCCTGGTGCTGGCCCGCGCCCGCCCCCGAGTCGGGGTGGCGGCAGCCGCCCGTCCCCGGATGCTGTACGCCACCGGGATTGTGCTGCTGGCCGGTCTGACCATTCTCACGATCCGCTCCCCTGGGTGGATGCAGGTTCGGGTGTCCGAGTACAAACCGCTCTCCCAGCTTCTGCGGTACCCGGATTCCGAGGTGGCCCTCACGGCGAACAACGCCCAGTCCCGGATCGACGTCGTCGACAGCTCGGCGGTCCACTCGGCGCCCGGGCTGAGCCCGGCCTACCAGGGGACGCTGCCGAGTCAGGGGGCGGCCGTAATCGACGGGGACCGGGTGCTTCCCCTAACCGCAACCGACGACATGGACCCTCGTTTCCTGGAGGCGTTGCCGTCGGCGCTCGCCTACCGGCTGGCGCCCGAGGCGCAGGTGCTCGTGCTGGAGCCGGGGGGCGGCCTCGAGGTGGCCGCCGCCCTCGACGGCCGGGCGGCGTCGGTCACCGCCCTGGAGAGCAACCCGCTTCTCGCCGATCTGCTGACCGGACCGCTGGCTGGAAGGACCGGGGGGATCTACAACGAACCGAGGGTCGATCTGGTCGCCGCAAACCCTCGTGCCTACCTCGCAAGCACGGACCGGAAGTTCGACGTGATCTCACTGGCTGTTTCCGAGAATCGCAGGAGCGTCACCGCCGGCGCCTTCTCGCTTTCCGAAAACTTCCTTTTGACCCGCCAGGCATTTGACGGTTACCTCGACCGGCTCCGGCCGGGGGGCCTGCTGGTGATCCAGAGGTGGCTGCAGCTTCCTCCCACCGAGGAGATCCGGACGGCGGCACTGGTCGTCGAAAGCCTGGAGTCCGCCGGCCGGGAGGCACAACGCCACCTCGTCGCCATCCGGTCGTTCTCCACGATGCTGATTCTTGCCAAGGAATCGCCCTTCACATCCGAGGAGGTCGCCGAAGTTCGCCGCTTCGCCGCCGGGGGTCAGTACGACCTGGTGCACGTTCCAGGGAGCGGTCCGGCCGCCACCAACCGGTTCAACGTCCTGCGCAACGACCGGTACGCCGCGTCGTTCCGGAGCCTGGTAGAGGACCCGGATTCCTTCCACGAGGCTTATGAGTACGAGGTCCGCCCCCCGTCGGACGACCGGCCGTTCTTCTTCCACTTCTTCAAGTGGGCCCAGATTCCCACGGTCATCGCACTTCTCGGCAAGACCTGGCAGCCGTTCGGGGGCAGCGGCTACCTGCTGGTCCTGGGCCTGCTGCTGGTCACGACGCTACTTTCGGCCCTGCTGATCCTCGTCCCGGCGGTGGTCATCCGGCGCCGTTCCGAAGCCGCCGACCGGCCCGGCACCGGGACGGCCCGGCCGGCGGCCTACTTTGCGATGCTCGGGCTCGGCTTTTTGATGGTGGAGGTAGCCCTGGTGGGCAGGTTCCTGCTGGTGCTCAACCACTCGGCCCTGGCGTTCACCCTGGTGCTCTTCGGGCTGCTCGGGTTCAGCGGGCTGGGGAGCTGGCTGTCGGACCGCGTGCCCTGGCGGACCGCACTGGCCGGCCTGGTGGCGCTGGTCACGGTCTACGCCCTGCTGCTCTCGGTCGTTCTGGAGGCGCTGCTCGGCGCCCCACTGGCGTTGCGCATCGCCGCGGTTGTCGCTCTGCTGGCTCCGCTGGGCACTTTGATGGGCGTCGCATTCCCGAAGGGGCTGTCGTGGCTGGTCACCGACCGGCCGGCGTGGGTGCCGATGGCCTGGGCGGTGAACGGCTTCACCTCGGTGATCGGCGCGGTGCTGGCCGCCCTGCTCGCTTTGAGTTGGGGGTACTCGATGGTCCTGGCGTGCGGGGGCCTGGCGTACCTGCTGGCCCTGGCAGCCATCTGGACGCCGTCTTCGGAGCCGGCGGCCGGAGCGGCGCTCAGTCCCGCTCCCGAACCAGCGGCACGAACAGGACGCCGGTGATGTTCTCGGAGACTATCTCGCCGTTGCGCTTCGTGACCCTCCACAGCGTCTGGTAGCTGCCCGGAGGGCCGACGGGGATCACCATCTTCCCGCCTTCGGCCAGCTGCTGGATCAGCGGCTGCGGCATGTGGTCCGGAGCTGCGGTCACCATGATGCCGTCGAACGGGGCGTTCTCCGGCCAGCCGAAGTAGCCGTCCGCCTGCCTGGTGGTCACCTGGTACCCGAGCGCCTCGAACGTCGCCCGGGAACGGCGGGCAAGCTGGGGAATGATCTCGATCGACCACACCCGGTCGGTCAGCTCCGCCAGCACCGCTGCCTGGTATCCCGAGCCGGTGCCGATCTCGAGCACCTTGTCCCCCGGCTGCACGTCGAGCAGCTCGGTCATCAACGCCACGACGTACGGCTGGCTGATCGTCTGTCCGAACCCGATGGGCATCGCCCGGTTGTGGTAGGCACGGGCCACCTGGTCCTCGGGCACGAACCGGTGGCGCGGCACCTCCCGCATGGCGCTCAGCACCTTTTCATCTCTGATCCCGAGCCCGGAGATACTGCGCTCGACCATCTCCAGGCGGGCGCTGCGAAACCGGTCGTCCCGCTCGGTCGGCGCCGGCGCCCGGGTTGAGCCGGAGGGGCTGGGCACGGCCGGTGAGGGGGTGCCGGTTGCCGACGGGGCCGATGTTGGTGGCGAGGGGGCGGCAGCGGGCGGGTCGCCCTCCCCGCACGCAGGCCCCAGCACAAGGGCCAGTGCCAACGCCGCCGTCAGGGTCCGCCGTCCCGATGAAGCCGGTTTCGAAATCACGGGCATCCCCTCAGGGCGCTTGGTATCGAGAGATCGGTTCTGGACCTCGCCGACAAAATCTGTGCCCCTGGACGAGAAATCGAAACCGGTCCAACGCAGTTCGGCCTGCCTCGCCCCTTCCGCAGGCTACTCCTCGAAGAGCACCCGCAAGCGCGGCAGCATTCGGGACAGTTCCTCCAGATGGCTCGCCGAAAGCAGGTGGAGCTGTTCCATCCCGTGCTGGGTGAGGGTTACCCGGACGACCCGATGGTCCTCGGCATCCGGTTGCCGCCTCACCAGATCGGCCGCCTCGGCCCGGTTCACCAGCTCGACCATGCTGTGGTGGCGCAGCAACAGGTGCTCGCTCAGCTCCCTGATGCTCGGCGCCCTGTCCCCGGCGTGGCCGCGGACGGCCAGGAGGAGCTGGTGCTGCGCCGGCGTCAGGCCCAGGTTTCTGGCCTCCTTCTCCAGGTGGTTCAGGTATCTGCGAATCCCGTCGCGGAACTCCAGCAGGCGCCGGTAGTCCTCGTCGCTCAACGTGGTCGTCACGATCTATCGTACCAAGATGTCGTGTTACGATGCTTTCTCCCAACTGGATCTGAGGAGGTACTGGCGCGCTTGCTGGACACTGCACACCGAAGAGTCGGACTTCTCATAGGGTTAGCCGCGCTGCTCGGACTGGCCGGTGGCGTGGCCGCCTGGGCGCTTCTGAAGCTGATCGCGGTGCTCACGAATCTTGCGCTGTTCCACCGGTGGGCAACCGAGTTACCGTCCTTCGCCGGCTGGCACCCGACCTGGACCCTGATCCCCATCGCAGCGGCCGGCGGGCTGGCAATCTCGCTGCTCTCGCTCAAGTGGCCGGCCATTCGCGGGCACGGCATTCCGGAGACGATGGAGGTGGTTCTCACCCGGCACAGCCGGATCCCGCCCGGCATTGCACTCGCCAAGCCGGCTTCGGCCGCGATCGCGATCGGAACCGGGGGGCCGTTCGGAGCCGAGGGACCGATCATCGTGACCGGTGGTGCGCTCGGGTCACTGGCCGGCCAGCTCCTGCACGTCTCGCCTGCCGAACGCAAGATCCTGCTGTCGTGTGGGGCAGCGGCCGGGATGGCCGCCACGTTCGGCTCTCCGATAGCGGCAGTTATGCTGGCGATCGAGCTGCTGCTGTTCGAATTCTCCAGCCGTGCCCTCATTCCCCTCATCGTCTCGTCCAGCGTGGCCGCCGGGGTTCACTCCCTGCTGCTGGAGCCGGGACCACTCTTCTCCGTCCCGGCCCACGACTACTCCGGACTCTCCAGGCTACCGGTGTTCGCGGTGGTCGGGCTGCTGTGCGGCCTGATGGCGGTGGTGATCGCCAGAGGCCTGTTCTTCACCGAGGCGCTCTACCGCCGGCTGCCGGTCGGCGAGTTCTGGCACCCGGTGATCGGCGCGTGTGGCTTCGCGCTGGTCGGCCTGATGGTTCCCCAGGCGCTCGGCGTGGGTTACGACGCCATCGGCGACGTGCTGCACAGCCGGCTGGCACTGGGGACCCTGCTGACCTTGGGCATCGCGAAACTCGTCGCCTGGTGGGTGGCGCTCGGCTCGGGAACCTCCGGAGGAACGCTGGCCCCGATGCTGCTGATCAGCGGGTGCTTCGGAGGCGCCCTCGGCCTGCTCCTCGAGCAGTGGATGCCCTGGCTCGACCTGTCGCCGGGGGCGGTGGCCCTGGTCAGCATGGCCGCCACCTTCGGCGCCGCCACCGGGGCGACGTTCGCCGCCATCGTCTTCCTGTTCGAGCTGACCGGCGACTACCAGGTCATCCTGCCGCTGATGCTCGCCACCGTCATGGCGACCTTCGTCACCCGGGCGCTGATGGCCGAGACGCTGATGACCGAGAAGCTTGCCCGCCGGGGGGTCAAGGTCGGCCGGGCGTACGAGGTGGACGCCCTGCGCCACACCCTGGTCCGGGATGCGATGACCGCCCGGGTGGAGACATTGCCCTCGGACGCGACGGTGGCCGAGGCGAAGGCCCTGCTGAAGGCGAGCAGCCACCACGCCTACCCGCTGGTCGACGGCGAAGGCAGGTGCGCCGGTATCGTCGCCCGCTCCGACCTGCTGCTGGACACCTCGCAGCCCTTCGAGCGGGTCTCGGAAATCTGCGAAGACGACCCGGTGATGGTCGACGGGTCGGACACACTGGCCGGAGCGCTGGAGACCATGCTCGCCGAGGGCGTGGAGCAGCTCGCCGTAGTCGACTCCGACGAGCGGCTGACCGGCATCCTCACCCGCACCGACATCCTGAAGGTCCGCCTGGGGCTGGTCGAGCAGGAGACCAGGCAGACCGGGTGGCTCCCGCTGCGGCGCGGCGTGGCGATGGATCGCAGCTGACGCCGGCCGGTCCCCGGGGACCGCTTCTCAGGCGGAGACGTCCCCGTCACTCGTGGACCGGTGGGCGGCCTGCGCCAGAGCCAGGGCCCCCGCCGGTCCCGCCATCCCCCCGAGCCTGGCGGCGCGGAGAAACCCGGGCCGCTCGAGCTCGGGAATTCCCGGGTAGCCGCCCAGCTCGGCGGTCAGCATCTTTCTGACCCGCGGAAGCAGGCCGGGAGTCAACCCGACTCCCCCGCCGACAACGATGCGCTGCGGAGCGAAAGACAGGGCTATCGACCGCAGTCCGGCGGCCAGGTAGCCGGCCTCCATTGCCAGCGCTTTGTGCCGCAGCGCGCCGGTGAGCTCCTCGGCCGGCCGGCCCCAGCGTCCGGCGAGAGCCGGGCCGCTGGCCATCCCCTCCAGGCAGTCGCCGTGGAACGGGCAGTCACCGGGGAAGTCGTCGCCCGGCTGGCGAGGGACCGCTATGTGGCCGACCTCCGGGTGCAACACGCCCCGCAGCGGCCGTCCGCGGGAGATCACCCCCGCCCCGATCCCGGTGCCCACCGTCAGATAGACGAAGATCTCGGCTCCCTTGGCCCCCCCGATCAGCCCCTCGGCCATCGCGGCGCCCTCGACGTCGGAGGCCAGGCCAAGCGGCACGTCGAATGCCCTGCGGATCGGGTCGAAAACCCGGGCGCCGGACCACTGCGGCTTGGGCGTGCGCAGCAGCCGGCCGTACGTCGGGGAATTCCTACGAAGGTCTATCGGACCGAAGGCTGCGACACCGACGGCGTCCAGCCGGCCGTGCTGCTGCTCGTACGCCCGGAGTCGCCCCACCGCCCAGTTCAGCGTCTGGTCGGGCGTGGAGGTCGGCGCTCGGTCCGAATCCAGCAGCTCGGAGAGCGAGTGGCCCACGCAGCAGATGACCTTGGTCCCGCCCAGCTCGATGCCCCCGTAGAGGGGTGGGGACGAGTGCTTGTTCACCTCCGGCGCCGTGCTCAGCAGCCTGCGGCCGAAGGCCCCAGGCCGGCCTGTGCCGGCCGGTGACCGAAGAGGAAGATGTGCTTCTTAGCCACGACGCGAGGAGTGTATCCGCCGCAGGGCGGCCTTTGACCGGCGAGTAACCTGACGCCGGGGCTACGCCGCCGGAAGAAGCTCCCGATAGGCGTCGCGCGAGACCGAGCCGGCGACCAGGGTGCCGTCACCGCGCGGGATGTCGATCGGTTGGCCCTCGAGAGTGAACGCCACCCGGCCGACGCCGGGCCGGGCGGTCAGGGTCAGCACGATCTGGGCGATCGCCACCCGCTGGGTGGGGCCGTCCAGGAGCGTGAACTGCTCGTCGAGGTCGACGCTGGCCACTCCTCCCACCAGCTCGGCGGCCTGCACCCCCTCGTCGTCCGGAAACGCAGTGGTGAGCCCCTGGCGGAGCTCCGCCCGGGTCGGCCCGTCGAGCAGCTCGTCGATCACCGAGCTCAGCGGTACCTCCCCCTCTTCAACGCGCCGCTCCACCGGCGTCAACCGCTGGGTCGGGTCGATCAGGTAGATCTGGACCGCCGGTCCGGTGACGGGCTCGGCGTTGTCGGCCGGCTCGGACGCCTGGGGATCCAGCAGGCCGAAGGGCACCTCCGACAGCGGTTGGGCCTGGTCCTGCGAGCCCACGCCGCAGGCCGCCAGCACAACGAGCAGCAGGCAGACAAGCGGGCGCCTCAAGGGGGGCCTCCGATCGGCAGGGTGATCACGAAGCGGCTGCCGCCCTCCGGGCGATCTTCCAACCCGACCGACCCGCCGTGCAGCGCGGCGTGCTCCATCACGAGCGCCAGACCGAGCCCCGAACCGCTGGCTTCACTGCGCAGCGCGGCCTCCCCCCGGGCGAACCGCTCGAAGATCATCGTGCGCTCGTGCTCGGCGACCCCAGGCCCCCGGTCCTCGACCGCGAAGCGCACCAAACCGTCGCCGTTGCTGATCCCGATGGCGGTCGCTCCCCCGGCGTACCGGTCTGCGTTCTCCAGGAGGTTCTGCAGCATCTGGGTCAGGCGCCGCTTGTCGGCCTGGATCGTCGGCGGCACGGTCTCCCCCACCTCGACCGGCACCGTGGTGGCGCCCATCCGTTCCAGCAGCCCCCGGGTGAGCCGGACCGGATCCACGGTCTCGACCTGCATCCCGGAGACCCCGGCCTCGACCCGCGAGAGCTCCAGAAGGTCCTCGACCAGGCGGTGGAGGTCCCGGACCCGGCGTTCTATCTCGTCCCAGGTCTGCGCCGGGTCCTTCGGGGCACTTCGCTGCCGCCTGGCAACGTTGATCGTGGAGAACAGCGCCGCGATGGGCGACCGAAGCTCGTGGCTGACCTGCGAGGTGAAGCGCTTCTCGCGGTCGATCCGTTGCTGGACCGCATCCGCCATCCGGTTGAACGAGCGGGCCAGAGTCCGCAGGTCCCGGTCGCCGGTGGTATTGATGCGGGTGTCGAGGCTGCCCTCGGCGACCTGCTCGGCCGCCGAGGTGAACTGCCTCAGCGGCTTGAGGATGCTGCCGCTGACCAGCCACCCGATGGCGGCTCCCCCGAGCGTCGCGGCCAGAGCGGAAAGGGCCAGTCCGCGGGCCAGCCCTTCGAGTGTCCGGTCGATGTCGTCGACCGGCACGAACTCGAAGTAGCGGGCGTTGAAGGCGGGAACCGCAACCCCGATGCCGACGAACGGGCGGCCCTGGATGGTGACCAGCTGACGAGCGGCCCGGTCGTCGGCGACCACCTCCGCCAGTGACGCCGGCAGGTCGTCGGGGCCGATGCCCACCGACCCGGAGAACCACTCGCCGCCCAGCTGCACGAGCACCGCCGAGCGGCTGCCGGTGACCACGCTGGAGATGGCTTCGTTCATCGGCGGTTCGCCCGCCTGCACCGCGTTGCGGATCATCCGGGCGTTCAGGTACGCCTGCGAGATGGCGGTGTCCCGGCGCTCGGCGATGAGCTGGTTCCGGACCACCTGGTAGGCGATCGTGGCAAGAGCCGACGAAAGCAGCAGCGCCACCACTCCCCAGGCAATGGTTGCCCGGGCCCTTAGGCCCAGTGATCCGTCGGGACGCGTCACGTCAGAAATGTTCGCGCCTAACGGGGAGCTCTTTCGGGTGGGCGCTGGCAGTACTCGAGCAGGGAGTCCATGTCGGTGATGTCGAACACCTGCCGCACCCTACCCCGGGCGTTG
This sequence comes from Actinomycetota bacterium, assembly GCA_036259335.1. Taxonomy (GTDB): domain Bacteria; phylum Actinomycetota; class CADDZG01; order JAHWKV01; family JAHWKV01; genus JAJCYE01. The sequence continues at coordinate 2,049 of DATABX010000073.1, read as the reverse complement.
ACGACGTCGAGCCGCCACCCGCCGGCGCTTGCCCTCTTGGCGGCCTCGATCAAGGTGCGGAGCCCGCTCGAGTCGACGAACTCCAGGTCGCTCAAGTCCAGCACCAGTTTGGAGCAGATTTCGCCCTCCTCCTGACGCATCCGCCGTTCGAGCAGGTGGGACGAGTAGGAGTCCAGCTCACCACCGAGCATCAGCCTGGTCCTGCCTTCCTCGCAGCTCCGGCGAATGACCAGCCTCTGATCCGAGACTGTCGTGGTTTCCGGCGATGGCTCAACCCTCTTAGGATCCAGGCGCCTTCCCCCCGTCAGAAATCAAGCGCCGACCAGTCTTCCCGGCTCCCCGAGGGCAATTTTAGCCCAGGTCCTGCGAATGCCCTACCAACCGGACGTCCGGGTGCTCGCCCTGCTTGGGCCGGCGCCGCGGGGTCTGTACTTCGTTCCCGTGACGGCGCGTGCAACCCCGACCGAACCCCTTTGCTTTCTTGCCGGCTTCCTGTCGTAAAGCTGGACAAGTGAAGAACCGGGCCGGATGCCCGGAAAAATGCCAGTCTCAGGTTTATCTCATAGGCCGCTCAGGTACTCCTTAGGTCCGGCTGGTGCCATGGACGGGGGGTTCCGCGTTTCGCGCCCTGCAGACAGCCCGGCGAAAGGGCATCCGACAAGCCGTCCGGAGGTCGGGCCGCCCAGGTTCGGGTCCGGGCCATCCGTTCGATTTTCAGGAGAGACAAATGAGCTCGCAAAGCTGGAGACCTCCGGGCAGGGCGACAGGAGCCCGACCAGAGGCCTCGTTCGAAGAAACGCCATCGACGGTCGAAGAGGGGGCCCGGATCCTGGAGGCCGCCCGCTTCGAGATCAAGAAGGTCATCGCCGGGCAGGACCGGATGCTGGAGAAGGTCGTCACCGCGCTGATCGCGCGGGGCCACGTCCTCCTCGAGGGCGTCCCCGGCCTGGCCAAGACCCTGACCGTCCGCACCATCGCCCAGGTTTTTGGCGGCATCTTCAAGCGGGTTCAGTTCACCCCGGACCTGGTGCCTTCGGACCTGATCGGGACCAGGGTGCTGGAGCCGGGCAACGCCTCGTTCCGGGTTGAGCTGGGCCCGGTGTTCGCCAACTTCCTTCTGGCCGACGAGATCAACCGAGCGCCGGCCAAGGTGCAGTCGGCTCTGCTGGAGGTCATGCAGGAGCGCCAGGTGACGATCGGCGGCACGTCGTTTCCGGTTCCGGATCCGTTCCTGACGCTGGCCACTCAGAATCCGATCGAGTCGGAGGGCACCTACCCGCTGCCGGAAGCGCAGCTCGACCGGTTCATGCTCAAGGTGCTGGTGGACTACCCGGAGTACCACGACGAGCTGGCGGTCGTGGACCGGGCCATGGAACCCCCACTGACCCCCAACCGCATCCTCGGCCCGGAGACGCTTCGGGCGATCCAGGAGCTGACGCGTACGGTTTACGTCGACTGGCGGCTTCGGGACTACTCGGTGAAGCTCGCCTCCGCCACCCGCCGCCCCAGGGACTTCGGCATCGAAGACGTCGAGCCCTACATCCAGTACGGCGCCAGCCCCCGGGCTCCGATCAACCTGATTCTTGCCGCGAGAGCCCTGGCGATCCTCCGAGGGCGCGACTACGTTCTGCCCGCCGAGATCGAGTCCCTGGCCTCCGACGTGCTGCGGCACCGCATAGTCCCCTCTTACCGGGCGCTCGCCGAGGGCATATCGGCCGACGACATCCTCGGCCGCGTCCAGCAGAAGCTTCCGGTGCCGCAGATCGACACGGTCACCTGGAACCGGCCGAGCTGGGCGATGCTCTCGAGGGGCATGGCGGTCCGGCCGGAAGTTCCGTCGGTCCCTGCACCGCCCGGCGAAGACTGAGCGACCGGCGTGGCCGCCGCCAACCGCTTCCGTCGACCCGGTTCCCCGCTGCGGACCGCGCCCGCTCCGGCCGGGCAGGCGCGGGTACAGCTTCCCCGGGCCGAGCGGATCCTTCGGGAGATGGAGCTGCAGATACTCAAGCGACTGAACGGTTTGAACGCCGGGGTGCACCGCAGCCCCTA
>DATABX010000072.1:0-3305 GCA_036259335.1 Actinomycetota bacterium | reverse complement strand
CTCAAGGTGAACGTGCCCCTGGTCTCGTTTCTCGAGGGAGACGCTCTGGACGACCTGGCGGAGGCGATCCGCCGGCAGATCGGCGGGCAGCCCGAGGGGGACGAGTCGCTGGAGCGAGCGCTTCAACAGATCGAGCAGATGACCGACGAAGAGGTCGAAGCGCTGCTGGCCCAGAAAAAGCAACAGCTGGCACCGTAGGAGAACGATCTGCCCCTCATATTGACCACCAGCCCCAAGCATCGGAACAATCACCCGCAGGTCGTTGGCGCGCGCCTGGGGTTCGCGGGTGGAGGCCCGCGTTGAGCACCCAACCCGAGCTTTCGCCCGCGCGCCGGGAGCTGCTGCGGCTGCTGGCGGGGCAGACGGGGGCGCCGGAGCCGCTGGTGCCGCTGCCCAAGGACGCACCTCGGCCGCTTTCGCTGGCCCAGGAGCGCATGTGGGTCTCGGAGCGGTTCGCCGGCCGCCCGGCGGGCGGCACCTTTACCGCCAGCTTCCCGTTGAAGGGCCCGCTGGATCTCGACGCCCTCACCGCCGCCCTCGCCGAGATCTATCGCCGGCACGAGGTGCTGCGGGCGACGTTCCCCTCGGGCGACGAACCGCGCCAGGTGATCCTGGACGAGGTGACCGCCCACATCCCGGTACACGACCTCTCGGGTATGGACCCGGCGTTGCGAGAGGCTGCCACCCGCCAGATAGTCGACCGGGAAGCCCGCTGGCAGGTCGACCTGGGTTCGTGGCCCCTTCTGCGCCTCTCGCTGGTCAAGCTGGCGCCCGACGAGCACCTGATGTTGTTCTCCTACCACCACATCGTGGCCGACGGGTGGTCGAGCGGCTTGTTCTACGCCGAGCTCGGCACCCTGTACTCCGCGTTCGTCGAGGGCAGGCCGTCGCCTCTGCCCGACCCGGAGCTGCAGTACGGCGACTACGCCGACTGGCAGCGCCGGATGGCCGCCACCCCGGCATTCCAGGAGCACATCGAGTACTTCAGGCGCCGGCTGTCGGACAACCTGCCGACCCTGGAGCTGCCCACCGACCGGCCGAGGAGCGCCAACCGGAGCTTCACCGCCGGGACCCACACCTTCTGGTTGCCCGCCGATCTCACCCGGGGGATGAAGGAGCTGGCCCGGAGCGAGGGCACCACGGCCTTCGTCACCCTGATGGCCGCGTTCTTGACCCTGCTCTACCGCTGCTCCGGGCAGGAGGACCTGACGGTGGCCACGCCGGTGGCCAACCGGACCCGGCGGGAGGTGGAGAAGCTCATCGGGTGCTTCATGCACCCGGTGGTCCTGCGCACCGACCTCTCCGGCAACCCCACCTTCCGCGAGCTGGTCGCCCGGGTGCGCAAGGTGTGGATGGAGTCGTTCGCCCACCAGGAGGCCCCTTTCGAGCTGGTCATGCGGGCAATCCGGCCGGCGTGGGACTCGGTTCACATGCCGGTCTTCCAGGTGCTGTTCAACGTCCAGCCGATGACCACCGGGGACCTGCAGATGAGCGGCGTCGAAATCGGCAAGGGAGATCTGCACGTGCGCAGCGCGGCTCTGGACCTCAGCGTGGACATGTGGGTGGGGGAGGACCGGATCCGTGGGGACGTGGAGTACAGCGCCGAGCTGTTCGACGAGTCGACCGTCGCCTGGATGATGCGCTGCTACACCAGCCTGGTGCGTGCGGTGACGGCCGATCCGGAGCAGCGAATCGACTCGGTGCCGGTTTCCGGCGCCGCCGCTTCCGACTCGACCGCGGCCACCCGGGCCCTCAACCTCTCCGACAAGCGGAGGGAGCTGCTGCGGCTGCTGGCGGGCAAGGACCCGGCTCCCCAGCCGGCGGAGAAGCCGGAGCCTCCGCGCATCGGGGTGCACCCCTGCTCGTTCGGCCAGGAGCGCCTGTGGTTCATGGACCGGCTGAGCCACGAGAACGCGATTTACAACCAGACGCAGGTGGTGGAGGTGCAGGGACCGCTCGACGTAGAAGCGCTCCGGCGGGCCCTCGACGAGATCGTCCGCCGCCACGACATCCTGCGTACCTCAATCCGTGAGGAGGGCGGGCGTCCGGTCCAGGTGGTGGAGCCGGAGCTGGCGGTGCCGCTCACCTTCGAGGATCTGAGCGACCTCGGTCCGGCCGAACAGCAGGAGCGGTCCCGGCGGATCGTCGACAACCAGGCGCTCGGAATCTTCGAGCTGGCGACGCCGCCGCTCTACAGGATGACGCTGCTGCGTATGGGGCCGGAGCGCCACCTGCTGATCTCGACCGTTCACCACACGATCGCCGACGGCTGGTCGATGCGGGTCTTCCGCCGTGAGCTGGCGGCGATCTACTCCGCCTTCGTCGAGGGCCGGGAATCCCCGCTCCCGGAGCTGCCTCTGCAGTACGCCGGATACGCCCGCCGGCAGAGGACCTGGTACCGGGAAGCTATCGTCCAGGGCCAGATGGCCTACTGGAAGCGGCGCCTCGCCGGCGAGCTGCCGGTCACGCAGCTACCCACCGACTTCCCGCGGCCCGCCGGACTTTCCTACGGCCGCAACGTCGCCCAGCCGTTCAGTCTGGAGGGCCTGGAGTCCGACCTCGACCGCATGCGTCGAGAGTCCGGCGCCACGCCCTACATGGTGTTCCTGGCGGCATTCCTGGTGGTGCTTCAGCGTTACACCGGCCAGGAGGACATGGTCGTCGACACGCCGGTGAGCGGCAGGACCCGCTCCGAGCTGGAGGGCCTGATCGGCTTCTTCGTCAACAGCCTGATCCTGAGGGCCGACCTCTCCGGCCGGCCGACGTTTCGTGAGCTGCTGGAACGGGTGCGGGTCATGTGCCTGGAGGCGTACGCAAACCAGGACCTTCCGTTCGACAAGGTCGTCTCGCAGCTGACGCTGCCGGCCGAGCGCCGGGGTCAACCGCTGACCTCGGTGTCGTTCATGCTCCACGAGACCGTGGTGAAGCGAGAGGACCTGGGGTCCGGCGTCCGGCTGGCGCCGGCGGCCTACGACATCAGCGACGAGTCCGACCTCTCGCTGGTGGTCTGGCAGGGGGCCGAGGGGCTGAGCGGCGACGTCCAGTACGACCCCCGCCTGTTCGAGCCCGGGACCGCAGCCCGGCTGGCCGGGCACTTCAAGACCCTGCTGGCCGCGGCGCTGGCCAACCCGGACCTGCGGGTCACCGACCTGCAGGTGGCGCCGGAGCCCGAGCTGCGCCGGGTGCTGGCCGAGTTCAACCCGGCGCCGGTAGAGCTGCCCGCCGGCCGGACCCTGCACGGGATGTTCGAGGCCCACGCCGCCTCCTCCCCCGGCAGCGTGGCGGTGATCTGCCCGCCGGCCCCC
>DATABX010000071.1:0-4736 GCA_036259335.1 Actinomycetota bacterium | reverse complement strand
CGGAGTGGCCGGTGGCGCGGGCCCAGCCCGGCAGCTCCAGAGCGGTGGCCCGGCTGGACGTGGCCACGTCGATGGCCTGGCCCGGCTCGGCCGCCTGGAAGACCGCCGACAGCAGGATCTCGAGCCCGTCGCCGAACTCGATGTTGCCGGTGTCCAGCACTCGCGATGCCGGTTCGGTGGGCCGGACGTCCGAGGGACGGATACTCACCAGGCCGCCTTCACTTGAGGTAGCCCTGCTCGGTCATCGCCTCGGTCAGCGTCTGGTAGCCCGTATCGTCGCCGGGCAGCCACTTCCTCACGCCCTCCAGGTCCATGGCGTTGCGCAGGGCCGGGTCGTTGTAGTCCATCGACAGCAGCGCCTGGGTCCACCTGCTGCCCAGCTCGGGGTCGAGCGAGTCCAGCACGGTGAAGTTGCAGTGGTAGTAGTCCTCGCTGCGCCACTGCACCTCCAGCCCGTTGACCAGGGGGTCGGCCTTGCTCTTGAGAGAGGCCCAGATCGGGGCGCCGACCGCTCCGGCGTCGGCCTCCCCGCTGCCGACCGCCCGCAGCACCCGAAGCTCCGAGTCGCCGGTGTCGCCGTGCTTGCCCAGATCGGTGTCGAACCGGATCAGCTCGCACTCGGCGGCGGCGTCCAGGCCGTCCCGGGCCAGGTAGTACAGCGGGAGGATGGCCGCGTGACCGGAGTCCCGGCTGCCCAGGGCCAGCCGCCTGCCGGCCAGCTCGGAGACCTTCTCCACCCCCTCGCCCTTCCGGGTTACCACCAGGGTCGCCCAGTCGCTGTCGACGTCGCGCATGCCGAGGATCCGGACCGGCCGGTCGGCGACGTGGCGCACCCGGACGAAGGCGGTGTTGGTGTTCCAGCCGATGTCGATCTGTCCGGACAGCAGCGCCTCCACCTGCCGCTCGTAGTTGGAGAACAGGACGTAGTCGACCGGCACCCCCTGTTCGGTGAAGTAGTCGCGAAACACCTCCCAGATCGGGACGACGCGCTCGTGGTAGGCGACTGCGCCGACCAGCAGGGTGCCGCGCGCCGGGCTCACGGAACCGGGAGCCCGGTCAGGGCCTTGCCGATCCAGTTGCGCAGGACCGCGTTGGTGGGGGCCATGACGGCGCCCGCCCGGGAGTCGCGGAAGTGCCGCTCCACCGGCAGGGATGGGGTGTAGCCCTGCCCTCCCGTGGCGGTCATCGCCAGGCCGCTCACGTCCTGGGCCGCCTCGGTTGCCGCCACCTTCGCCTCCATGATCGGCACGAGGGCGCCGGGATCTCCGGCGTCGCCCAGGCCGGCAGCGTTGTGCAGCAGCAGGCGAGCCTTGCGCGTGGTGATGTCCATGTCGGCGATCAGGTGCTGGATGTACTGGACCTCTGCCAGACCGCCGCCCGAATCGTAGGTCCGGCTCTTGACGTGGCCGGCGGCGGCGGAGGCGGCGGCCTGGGCGATGCCGACGCTTACCGCCGAGAGCCCCACCAGGAACCACGGGGCGACCACGCCGAATATGAGGTCGCCGGCCTTGCCGGGGGCGCCGACCCGCTTCTCGAGGGTGAAGTTCACGTCGTCCAGGTTCATCGCAATGCTCGAGTTGCCGGCCATTCCCAGGCCCATCCAGGTGCCCTCCCAGCTAACGCCGGGGTCGTTGCGACCCAGAAGGTAGGCGTCGGTGCCCAGGTCTGACTGGACCAGCACCAGGTAGTAGTCGGCCTGGCCGCCCGAGGTGACGAAGCTCTTGCGGCCGCTGACGCTGACCGACCCGTCCTCGTTCTGGGTCGCCTTGAGCTCCGGAGCGTAGAAGTGGGCGCCGGTGCCCCGCTCGCTGAACGCCAGGGTGCCCAGGGCCCGGGTCTCCACCATGTCCCTGACCGCCGCCTCGGCGGCCGGCCCTCCTCCGCCCTGAAGCGTGGCAACCGTGACCGAGTGCATCAGAAACACCATTCCGGTGGAGGCGCAGGCGCCGCCGATGGTCTCGCACGCCCGGGCAAGGTGCGTAAGGCTCCCTCCGGCCCCCCCATGGTCGGGTGATGCGACCAGGCCGAAGGCCCCGATGTCGGCCAGGATGTCCAGGCTCGCCTCCGGGAACCGGCCTTCGGCGTCGACCGCTGCGGCGTGGGCGGCGATGGCGCCGGCCGAGCCGTCGATCGCCTCGAGAATGTCGTCTGCTGCGGGCATCGGTACCGCATCCTTTCTAGGCTCCCGGCGCGGGGGCGGGGGTTCCAATGTCGTCTCGTAAACCGCCGCCGGCCTGTCGTTTGGCGCTCCGGCCGTCGGTTCGGTCGTTCGCCGGCCCCGAGACGGGCTGCGAGAGGATTTCCCGGTAGGGCGCCAACGAAGGGGCGCATCCGGGGAATCCGGCACAACCGTGGGCTTCCGCACGAACATCGCTGGTTAGTATAAGAGAAGACGATTTTTACTATAAGGGAAGGTATAGAAGCTAGCGCACGAACTTGGTGCCGAGCTCGGCGAAGAACCGGCCGAGTACGAACCATCCGACGATCGCCAGGATCGCAACCGCCGGCAGCAGCAGCACGAGCAGCAGGAACTCCCCGATCAAAAACAGCAGCGCCACGCCGTAGAGCACCGGGGTGGCAGCCAGAGCGACAACGTAGAGGCTGACCGTCCGGCTGGCGCTCCGGAAGGTGACCTTCTTGCCCGCCCGTCGCGCCTTCTCCCTCATCGCCGCCAGGAGTTTGTCGACCGAGGCGGGCTGGAACGTCGTAACCAGCGGTACGACGGTGGCGAGCGAGACCAGGACCGCTCCGATCAGCAGGGGCGTGGGCGACATGGAGGTCGGGGCGGCCTCCCGGATGGTGGGAGCTGAGTAGTTGCCGTAGAGGACCGCCAGCCCGACGAACACCACCAGCAGCCCGTAGGCCTTCAGCCGCTCCTGTCCCGCCTCGTTCAATCGGTCCTCCTGGATCGATGCGTATTCTGCACCGACCGGGGCGGCAAAGACCAAATCCCGTCCTACGGCAGTGCCCGTGCTACTCTCGTAGCAGGGAAGAATTCGTTTCCCACCCGAGGTCATGTCGCTTGTCTCCCTGTTGTTTTGGCGAGTTTCGAGCGATCGAAGCTTTTGGTCGGCAATTCGGCCGGCGTCAAACAACAAGGAGTCTTAATAGTTGACAACCACATTTGCTGAGCTTGGCGTATCCAAAACCGTAATCGACGCCCTCGCCAGCCGAGACATCAAAGCCCCCTTCCACATTCAGTCCCTGGTCATGGAGGACGCCCTTGCGGGCGCCGACATCCTGGCGTCCAGCCGAACCGGCTCCGGCAAGACCCTCGCTTTCGCCATCCCCATGGTCGAGCGGATCAACGTCAAGACCGGGATCGCCGGCCTGGTTCTGGTCCCCACCCGTGAGCTGGCCTCGCAGGTGTCGCTGGAGTTCGAGTCCATCTGCCGGGCCAAGAACCTTCGGGTCTGTGCGGTCTACGGCGGGGTCGGTCTTCCGGCTCAGGCCAAGCGGGCCGCCCGGGCGCACATCATCGTTGCGACCCCCGGCCGCCTGGAGGACCTGTGCCAGCAGAAGCTGATCAGCCTGGCCAACCTGGAGATGCTGGTGCTCGACGAAGCCGACCGCATGCTGGACATGGGCTTCCAGCCCCAGATCCAGGCCATCGTCCGCCGTCTCCCCAAGGACCGTCAGACGATGTTCTTCTCGGCGACGCTCGACGGCGACGTCGGCCGGCTGGCGGCCAGCTACACCAGGAACGCCAAGCGCCACCACGTCGAGTCCGCCGCTCCCACCGTCGACGAGGCGGAGCACCGCTTCATCAACGTCTCGACCAACGACAAGATGCAGACCCTGCTCACTCTGCTGGCCGAGGCCAACCAGCGCCGGCTGGTCTTCGTCAAGACCCGCCGCGGCGCCGACCGCCTGGCCGCCAAGCTGGCAGCCCACGGCATCAAGTCCACCGCCATGCATGGCGACATGACCCAGGGGGCCCGTGAGAAGGCGCTCGCCGGATTCACCAAGGGGCGTTTCGACACCCTGGTGGCCACCGACGTCGCAGCCCGGGGCATCGACCTGGACGACATCACCCAGGTCATCAACTTCGACCCGCCGGAGGACCACAAGGCGTACATCCACCGGGTCGGCCGCACGGCTCGTGCCGGCCGCACCGGAGTGGGGATCACCTTCGTGACCTCCGAGCAGCAGGGTGACGTCAGCCGGATCGCCTCGATCCTCAAGCTGCGTGAGCAGTACGAGCTCGCCGGCCTGAAGGTCGCAGCTCCCCGGCTCGCATACACCTCGGGCAAGGGACGCAAGAACATGATGCGTCCCCGTCCCCGCCGCGGGTTCTGACCGACAACGCTTTCAACGGCCGGGGCCTTAGTGCCCCGGCCGTTCTTATTTGGGGTCAGCCGAGGTGAACCGTACCCTCCCCGTCGACCCGCCAGCCCGGGTTGTGTGCGACCTCCCAGACAACCCCGTTGGGGTCGGCGAAGTGGCCGTGGTAGCCGCCGAACGAGGCATTCTGGCCGGGTTTGACGATCGTGGCTCCGGCGGCCTTCGCATCGGCAAGCACCCGGTTCACCTCCTCGGGGCTGCCGACGTTGTGAGCGAGGGTGAAGCCGCCCGGCTTCCCGACCGGCGCTGCCTGGTCGCCGAGGTCGGCGGCGAAGTGGCCGGCTTCGAAAAAGCCCAGGATCACCCCCGGGGCGACCTGGAAGAAGATGATCTCGCCCGGCACGTTCATTTTGGGCTCCCAACCGAGCCCCTCGACGTAAAAACGCCATGCG
>DATABX010000070.1:0-3093 GCA_036259335.1 Actinomycetota bacterium | reverse complement strand
GCGTAACGAATAGATGATTGATCTTCGAGCCCACGCGCCTAAAATAAGGCGTCGCACTAGGCCATCTGTCACCCATCCATCTCTCTCGAAGGACCCGACGACGTGACCGAGACGCTCTTCAGCCCCGCATTCTGGATTCCGTCCATCCTTATTCTTCTCGGCGCCTTCTTCGCCGTACGGCTCTCGCACAAGAACGCGATGAAGGGATTCAAGGACATCCAATCCTTCAAGGCGGAGAAGGCGGAGACCAGCCCTGCGGACCCGGGCGTGACCTTCGCCGACGTCGCCGGCCTCGACGAGGTGGTGGCCGAGCTGCGTGAGATCAAGGAGTACCTGACCGACCCGGCTCGGTTCGACGCACTGGGCGCCACCCTGCCGAGGGGCATCCTTTTATATGGGCCGTCGGGCAGCGGCAAGACCCTGCTGGCCAAGGCGCTGGCGGGGGAGGGCGGGGTGCCCTTCTACTTCGTGTCGGCAGCGAGCTTCGTCGAGGTCTACGTCGGAGTCGGAGCCCAGCGGGTTCGCCAGCTGTTCGAGGAGGCCAAGAAGAACGCTCCGTCGATCGTCTTCATCGACGAGCTGGATGCGGTGGGCCGCCGGCGCAACTCCGAGGCCCCCGGGGAGCGGGAGTACGACCACACACTCAACCAGCTGCTCATCGAGCTTGACGGTTTCGCCAGCGCCTCCGGCGTGGTCCTCATCGGCGCCACCAACCGGCCGGAGATGATCGACCCGGCCCTGTTGCGGCCGGGCCGCTTCGACCGCCGGATCCACGTTGCCGGCCCGGACGTCGTGGGCCGCGAGCGGATCCTCCGGCTGCACGCCTCCAAGCGGCCGCACTCCCGCGCCATCGACTGGCGTTCGGTCGCCACCCGGACCGGCGGGCTGACCGGCGCCGAGCTTGCCAACATCATCAACGAGGCATCGTTCCTGGCAGCCCGCAAGCACCGTGCGGAGATCGGCGCCGACGACATCGAGGAAGCGCTCGATCGTGCGGTTTCCGGTCCCCGTAGCGGCCGGGTGATGGACGAGGACGAGAAGCGCCTGATCGCCTACCACGAGGCCGGACACGCCCTGCTCTCACTGCTGCTGCGAGGGGTGAAGCCTGTGTCCCGAATCTCGATCGTCGGGCGCATCGGCGACGGAGGCAAGTCCATCTGGTCCTCCGGGGAGGACCGGGAGGTCATGACCCGTCGTGAGCTCATGGCCAAGCTGATGGTGCTCCTGGCCGGCATGGCGGCCGAGATTCACACCTTCGGCGAGCCGAGCACCCGCGCCGAGGACGATCTGCGAGAAGCCGCCAACCTAGCCCGGCAGATGGTCGAGCGGTGGGCGATGACCGGCAAGTACGAGTTCTCTGCCAGCGACAACGGGCGCGACCCGTACTCGAAGATGGACGCCTCCTCCAACCAGGAGGTGCGCAAGCTGCTCAAGCGGGCGGAGCAGGCGGCTCTGACGATCATCCAGGACAACGACCGGCGTCTCCGGGCGGTGGCCCAGGCCCTGATGGAACGCGAGAGCCTGAACGTCGATGAGGTCGCTCGTCTGGCCGGTCTTGCCGGCCTGGAGGGTGGGGACGACGACGACGATTTCTCGTCGCCTCGCCAGTCTCGCCCCCGCCAGGAGCCCACCCAGCTCCGGCCCAGGCAGCTCAGTGCCCATGGGGGCACCCAGAACCCGTTCTTCAACTAGCGGCTCTCCATCCAGCCTGACGGTCCCTCGACAGAAGATCGGCGGCCGTCCGGTTCTGAAGGTAGTTTTCCGCGATAGCGTTAGACTTCCCTCCGACCCTGCCGGGCACCTCCCTAAGCGAGGGACATCCCGGTCCGGAAGGATCGCCCCAGCGGGCCAGATCCAACGAGAGAACTTACTTAAGGAGCCTTAAGTGGTAACCGAGGAGCACAGTGACGTCCCCCCGACCAGCGAAGCGCCCAAGCCCGACCGTACCCGGCTGCTGGTGGTGCTGGCGGTAGTGATTCTGGGAGCCGGCGTGTTCTGGTTCCTAAACCGCTCCGAGGACCAAGCGGCCACGCCGGAGGAGGAGACCACCGAGGACTACGCCACCATCGAGGACCCGGAGGCCGGCTTCACGATCAAGCTTCCCCGGGACTGGATGTTCTTCGAGCAGGAGCAGGTGGACCCGGCGATCCGAATGGTGGTCGGAGCCCCGGGCACCCAGAACAACCTTCGGATGAGGGTGACGCCGCTGGAGGCTCCCGTAGTCATCAACTCGGAAACGCCGGAGAGCGTTATCGCCGAGCTCCAGGCCCAGTTCGACCAGTACATCGACCAGGGCGAGTCGGTTAAAGAGGTGCTCCAGCGCCAAAGGGTGAACATCAACGGCGTGCAGGGTTGGGAGTACCTCTACACCTTCACCGACGAGCCCACCGGGGACGAGGGAGTGCACTCCCACTTCTTCCTGCTGGGCGGCGAGAGGCTTTACGTGCTGGTGTTCCAGGTGCTCCCGGCGTCCAACTACGAGGACTACGCCCGGACCTTCGATGAGATCATTACCTCGTTCCAGCTGATCGACGGCGAAGAGCCGGCGGACAGCGAGGAGCCCGCTGCGTCGCCCACCTAGCTGGCCGTAGGCAGGGAGGGGAGTGTAGCGCCGAACGAAGGGCAAAGCCCCCAGACCTGACTTAAACAACCTTTGAGCCGGGACAAGCGGGCGGCAGTCAGTAGGTCGGTCGGTTGGCGCCCTACTACCACTCCACCGTGCGAACTCCGCAGCCGACTACCCACACCACCCACCTACCTAGCCACTTCAGTCAGTCATGCAGCGGATTGGTTTGCGCTGGTGGATGGAGTGGCCGGGTGTGGTGAGGTGCGGTGAGGAGCGCGCCGGCTACCCGGTCTCTCCACTCAGCCAAACCGCGACCAGAACAGATCAGCCTGGGTAGGCGGATAGCTGGCTGGCGACGGAGGCTGGACACCGGACCGAGTGGAGTGGATGCATACCCGGCCGGAATGCAAAGAGAGCGCCCCGGAGGGCGCTCTCTTTTTGTGGCTTAGCGGTCTAGAACGGGTAATCGAAGTCGTTGATTCCGCCCCGGGTGCAGGTGGTGGTGATGAGGCCGCAGGTGTGGTACC
>DATABX010000069.1:0-6780 GCA_036259335.1 Actinomycetota bacterium | reverse complement strand
GCCTTCATCCGGGTGGCTTCAGTGTCCGACCCAAGCATCACCGTGAGCTCAGCGACCCGGTCCTCACCCTCCACCGCAACCACCTGAGTGGTGGTCCGGCCGCCGGCCACCGCCTTTCTCACCGACAGGTGGCGGTCCCCGTAAGCGGCGATCTGGGGCAGATGCGTCACCGCCACCACCTGGTGGTGGCGGCCCAGCGACCACAGCCGGCGGCCCACCGCCTCGCCGACCTTTCCGCCGATCCCGGCATCGATCTCGTCGAACACCAGAACCGGGACCGCGTCGGCTTGCGACAGCACACCTTTGATGGCAAGCATCAACCTGGAGGTCTCGCCGCCGGAGGCGATGCTGGCCAGCGGGCGCAGCGGCTCCCCCGGATTGGACGAGATCAAAAACTCCACCCTGTCGACGCCCGTAGCGTCAAACTTGAGCGCGTCCGCCACCTCACCGGACGCCGGCTCCACCGCACCCGAGGCGACCACGCAGGGTTCCGGCGGCGCATCCAGGCCTACCGGCAGGCCGACGGGGTCGGCAGCCACCCCGAACGAGACGGCCATCCGGGCGCCCTCCATACCGAGGCCGGCCAGCTGCTCCTCCACCCCCCGGGTGAGGTCGCAGGCCGCCTTGCGCCGTGCCGAGGACAGTTCGCCCGCCAGGGCGGCCGCCTCTTCGCGCAGGGCTTTGCCGGCCGCTTCCAGGCCGGCCACCGAAGCACCGTGGCTGCTCAGCCGGAGCAGCTCCTGGTTGACCCGGGTCTCGAACGCCAGGATCTCGTCGACTGTCGACCCGTACTTGCGCTTCAGCGACGCGATCAGTTCCAGCCGTTCCTCGATGGCCGTCAGCCGCTGCTGGTCGAACTCCACGCCCTCGGCGAACCCGCGAAGATCCCGCACCAGCTCCTCCAGCTGGAGCGCTGCCGTCTGGGCGGTCACACGGAACGCCTCGCCCGTCGGGTCGATCCGTTCGAGCGCGGCCAGCGCCTGCACCGCCCGGCCGATCATCTCGACCGCTCCCGGGAGCTCCGAGCCGTCACCCTCGAGCGCACCCTGAGCCTCGCCCACCAGCTCGTGGATCCTGAGAGCGTTCACCCGTAGGTTCCGCTCGGCCAGAAGTTCCTCCTCCTCCCCCGGCTTGAGGGCGGCGGCGTCGATCTCCTGGGCCTGGAAGGTGAGGTAGTCCTTGCGCTGCTCGGCGTCCGCCTGGGCCTGATCCAGCGCCTGCAGCTCCTTCAGGGTGCGGTTCAGCGACCGGACAACCGCGGCGTAGCGGCCCCGGAGCTCGGTCAGCCCGGCGTAGCGGTCCAGCAGGTCGACGTGCTCTCTGGGGCGAAGCAGTGAGAGGTGCTCGCTCTGGCCATGGACGTCCACCAGAAGGGCGCCGATCTCGGCCAGCCGCCGCTGCGGGAAGGCTCGCCCGTTGATCCGGCAGACGCTGCGCCCCGAGGCGTTGACCTCGCGGGCCACGATGAGACCGTCACCCGCCACGTCCAGCTCCAGCAAATCCGAGAGGTCGGCCGCGGCCCCGGCGGCGGGCTCGAAAATGCCCTCGACGTACGCCTGCGGCTCGCCGGCCCGGACGGCACCCGGGTCCGCCTTGTCGCCCAGCAGCAGCCCCAGTGCGTCCAGGATGATCGACTTGCCGGCTCCGGTCTCTCCGGTAAGGACGTTGAAGCCGGGGCCGAAGGCAACCGTCAGGCGGTCGATCACCGCGTAGTTGGAGATGTTCAGCTCAACCAGCATGGCGCCCCGGAGTCGTGGTCATGGCATCCCTGAAGACGAACGATCAGCCCTATCGTAAGCGTAAGTAGTGACAGCCCCTGTGCTAGGTTGGACCTGAAGACCGGCTTATTTTTCTTGCGTAACCAAAGGAGATTCGATGGCACGGGCATGCGGCGAGTTCAAGGCCAAGTGGGAGAAGCGACCCGACCGGGACGGCATCCTCGTTGTGAGCGGCGAGTGCAAGGTCGCTGCCACCCACCGGGTCGACCTCAAGCGCCACGACCCGTCGAGCGAGGACGCGGACCAACTTCTTCTCGATCTCGTCATCACGCTGCCTTCCGGCCTGCCCCCGACTGCGGTCGAAAACAAGGCAACCCTGAACTTTGCCTATAAGGAGTTCACCGAGGAGCCGCCGTCGACGGTGAAGATCGTGGACGTCAACTCCGAGGAAGACCCCAAGGAAGAGTGGGTCGTCCCGGTCAGGAAGCTGACCCAGGGGCTGGCCACGATATCGCCCGACGGCACCAAGTGGACGAAGATGTCCCGGCCCGACCGGGTCTGATCCTTCTCGCCGGGCCGGCTGGTTGGCGCACGAGGTCTGGAGGTTCCATGCCCCAGTTCAAGTGAGTCGACGTCGGAGCTTCCTGCAAGGGCCACTTCGCCGCCGAGAACTCCGAGGATTTGCTTAAGGTGGTTTCCGAGCATCTCCAGACGGTGCACAAGATCAAGATGCCCAGCCGCACCATTCTGAGCTACGTCTCGAAGAAGACGACCTAGAGCAGGAAGCCCCGCCTCCCGGTTCGGGGGGCCGACCGACAACCGTCCTATGCCGGCACGACGAATCTCCGACAAGCTGCTGAGCTGGGCGTCCCATCTCGACGACGTAACCGTCGAGCAGGCGCTACGCTCCTCTCGCCTGCCCGTGGTCAGCGGACACATAGCCCTGATGGCCGACGCGCACTACGGGCTCGGCGCCACCGTCGGCAGCGTGATTCCCACCGAGACCGCCCTGATCCCGGCTGCGGTGGGGGTGGACATCGGCTGCGGCATGATCGCCGCCCAGACCGACCTGGCCGCCGGCCACCTCCCCGACGACCTGGGCCCGCTGCTCAAGACACTGGAGCGCAAGATCCCGTCGGGCGTCGGCCAGGGCCACAAGCAGGTCAGCCGCCGGGCGGAGAGATGGCTGGCGGAGCATCTGCCGCACTCCGAGCTGACCGACAAGCAGATCGACAAGACCCTGTCCCAGTTCGGCACCCTGGGCAGCGGCAACCACTTCTTCGAGATCTGCCTGGACGAGGCCGACCAGGTCTGGGTGGTCCTGCACTCCGGATCACGGGGCATCGGCAACGAGCTCGCCCAGGGCTACGTGAAGACCGCCCAAAGGGTGGCCAAGACGCTCGGCATCGGCCTGGAGGACAAGGACCTGGCCTACCTGGTGGAGGGCACTCCGGAGTTCGACGCCTACCTCGCCGACCTCATCTGGGCGCAGGACTACGCCCGCGCCAACCGCGACGCCATGATGGACGCCGGCCTGGAGGCGCTGTTCAAAATCGCCGGAAGGGGGCGGTCCCGCCAGCGGATCAACTGCCACCACAACTACACCGCCCGGGAGGAGCACTACGGCCGGCAGGTGTGGATCACCCGCAAGGGCGCCATCCGGGCCGGGACCGAGGACCTCGGCGTGATCCCGGGAAGCATGGGGACCCGCTCCTACATCGTCCGAGGAAAGGGCAACCCACAGAGCTACTGCTCGTGCAGCCACGGCGCCGGCAGGGCGATGTCCCGGGGCGCGGCCCGGCGCCAGTTCAAGGGCGCCGACCTCGCCAGGGCGATGCAGGGCCGGACCTGGCAGGTGAAGCACGCCTCCGCTCTGGTCGACGAGATCCCCCAGGCCTACAAGGACATCGACCGGGTGATGGCCGACCAGCAGGACCTGGTCGAGGTGCGGCACACGCTTCGGCAGATCCTCAACTACAAAGGCGTGCGCTGAGCCGCCGGGCCGGAGGTCAGCGTCGGTTGCGCCACCTCTCGGCGAGGGCCAGCACCGGCTCGACCAGAAGCTCGGGCATCGACAGGTCGCCGAGCAGCTCCTCGGAGAAGGTCTCCTCGGTCTCGGTGACCGCCGCGATCAGCCCCTCGTACCGGGCCGGGCGGTAGCCGACCAGGACCTCGCGGGCGGTGTCCGCCGGCAGGCGGTCCCGGAAGTCCACGTGCAGCAGGGTCAGGCCCTCCGGGGTGTCGCCCTTGCGTTCCGGGATCAGGATCACGGTGCGGCCGTCGTTGCGGCCGACGGTGACCTCGACCTCCGCCCTCTCCAGGGCCGCCCGCTTGGTCCCTCGAAGGCGCGGGTCGGTCTCGGTGCGGGAGCGAAGCTCGGCTCCCAACCCCCCGCGGTCCCGGACGTGGATGGTCGCGGTTCCGGCACGCAGGTCGCCGTCCAGGAGGTACCGGGTGAAGCCGGTGATCTTCTCGACCGCCGGGTCCAGCGCGGCCAGCGTCCGCAGCGTCCGGTAGCCGAGCTGCTCGGTGCCCACCCCCACGCGCAGCACCTCCTTGACCAGCGGAACCCCGAACAGGCCCTCCTCGGAACGGGAGATGCCGACGGTGACGGTCTTGGCCTGGTGCTTGACTGCGTCAACCGAGCGGGTCAGGTCGTCGATCGCCTCGGTCAGCACGGAAACCAGCTCGTCGAGGAACGCCTTCGGCCCGGCGCCGGCCCCCCGCTCCAGCTCGTAGGCCTCGAACGGCAGCTCACCAGCGGCGCATCGAAGCAGGACACCCAGCCGCATCGCCGGCCCCAGGTTCATCACCCCGTCGCAGTCGCCGTTGACCACCGCGTCGAGGAACCGGCGGACCGGCACCCGGATGCGGGGCCCGAGGTGGAACAGAACCGACTCGGCGGTAAGTCCGGCGCTGGCCAGCTCCTGCACCGCCGACCGGATCTCGCGCAGGGGAAGGGCCTGGCCGTCGATCGCCAGCGCCGCCTCGTAGCCGAACAGGTGCCCGGCCATGGCCGAGAGGACGAAGCCGACCCGGGGGTGGACCTCGGGGACCGGGATGGTGTCGACCGAGTCGAAGGCCTGCTGGCCGCGGGTGGCGATCACGATCGGCGCCGCCTTGTGCGCCCGGTAGATGGCGATCTCCTTCTGGACGTCGGTGGCGTTGGAACCCGACAGGCCGGCGCCGCAGACGACGATCATCGGCTCCGCCGACAGGTCGATGTGCTTTTTGTCCTCGATCGAGTCGCAGGCCACCGACTTGTAGCAGAGCTCGGAGAGTTTGATGCGCACCTCGGCCGCGGCAACCCGGTTGGGGCCGCTGCCGACAACCGCCCAGTAGCGGCGGCGGGCGGCGTGGCGCTCGGCGATGCCCGCGATGTGCTCGCGCAGCTTCAGCACCTCCCCCATGGCGTCCGGCAGGTCCTGCAGCGCCCGGAGGAGCGACGACGCTTTCGCCGGGTCGCCGGTCCCGGCGGCGTCGGCCATCGCCAGCGCCAGGAGGAACCCGGCCGCGATCTGGGCGTAGAAAGCCTTGGTGGAGGCGACGCTCATCTCGACGTCACGGCCGTCCGAGGTGTGCACCACCGCCGACGACTTCTCGGCCAGCTCGGTGTTGCGTCGGTTGACGATGGCGATCACGAAGGCTCCCCGGGCGCTGGCCATGTCGACCGTGCGGTTGGTGTCGGTGGTGGTCCCCGACTGGCTGATCGCAACGACGATGGTGTCGCGCATGTCGTCCTCCAGGCCGAAGCCCGAGAGCTCCGAGGCGGTCATGGAGGTGACCGACACCTCGAGGGACCCGAGCGCGTCCTCGATGGCTCCGGCCACCGACTGCCCGGCGACCGCAGCGGTTCCCTGGCCGATGACCACGACCTTGCGGTAGCGGCGCTCGGCGAGGCCGGCGCGGAGCGTCTCGGGAAGCGCCCCGGCGTCCAGCATCACCGTCAGCTTGCCCTCCCGCTCGACCACCCGGCCTCGAAGGGTCTTGCGAAACGACTCGGGCGCCTCGGTGATCTCCTTGAGAAGAAAGTGCGGAAAGCCGCGGCGGTCGATGTCCCGGGTGGTGATCTCCGGGCGCTGCAGGTCCTTCTCGGTGACTTCCAGCACCCGGCCGTCGTAACCCCTCCGGTCGATTCCATCGACGGTTCCCGCCCCGGCGCCGTCGAGGATCACCAGGCGCCCGGCGGTGTTGTCGCCGTCGATGCGCAGGTAGGCGTCGGCCTCTTCGATCACCCCGTAGGGCTCGCTGGCGACGACGAACGCATCCTCGGCGACCCCGACGTAGAGCCCTTGCCCGCTCCCCCGCACTGCGAGGTGGAGGCGGTCGGGGTGGACCGCCGAGCTGGCCACGATGGCCATCGACCCCTCCAGCTCGGCGACGGTCGCGGCGAAGGCGTCGTCCACCGAACTGCCGGCAGCGATCCGCCGGGAGGCCAGCACCGGGATCGCCTTGGCGTCGGTGGTGATCACTCCCGCGATCTCCAGCGACTGCTGGGCGACCAGCTTCGGGTAGTTGTCGATGTCGCCGTTGAGCACGGCAACCAGGTGGGGTGCGGCGAGGCCGGCCGGCGTGTCCTCCAGGCCGTCCAGCGGGTGGGCGTTGGCTTCGGAGATCGTGCCGACACTCGCCCAGCGGGTGTGCCCGAGCACCGTGGCCCGGGCGGCCGGCGCCTCGAGAGCCCGGCGAAGCAGCCCGTCGTTTACGATGCCCCTCCGGATGGCTGCGACGTTGTCGCCCAGCTCCCCGATCTCGGCCGCCGCCTTGTACACGAAGCCGAGGGCGCCCGAGTCGGTCCTGACCACTCCGGAGGTGAACAGGGCGTCGCTGCGCCGCGCCAGGAGCTTGGCCACGTCGGGATCGTTCAGGTCGAGCTGGTGGTCCCAGACCAGGATGTGCACTCCGGCCGAGTCGCGGCCCCGGACCTCCAGCCGGTCGATGGCAGCCAGGGCGGTCTGGATCGACCCGTAGGCCTCGATCGCCGCCTCCGAGGGGTTCACTCCGGCGAGCGCCGCCACCTCCCGGGCCGTCCAGAGCGACCGGTTGGGGACGGCCCGGGAGG
>DATABX010000068.1:0-3022 GCA_036259335.1 Actinomycetota bacterium | reverse complement strand
CAGATGTCGGCCTTGAGGGCGGCGGCCAGCGCCACCGCGGTGGTGTCCGAACCTCCCCGGCCCAGCGTGGTTACGTCGAACTCGGTCGACACCCCCTGAAAGCCGGCGACGATCACGATCTTCCCTTCCGCCAGAGCCTCGGTGATCCGCCGGGCTTTGACCTCGACGATGCGGGCCTTGGTGTGCGAGGTGTCGGTCACGATCCCGGCCTGGGATCCGGTGAAGCTGATCGCATCCCGGCCCATCTCGTTCAGCGCCATCGACAGCAGCGCCATCGAGATCCGCTCGCCGGCGGAGAGCAGCATGTCCATCTCCCGGGCGTGGGGGACCGGCGAGATCTCGTGCGCCAGCCGCACCAGATCGTCGGTGGCCTTGCCCATGGCCGAGACGACGACCACCATGTCGTTGCCCTGCGCCGCCGATTTGGCGATCCGCTCGGCAACCACCTTGATGCGGTCCACGCCGGCGACCGAGGTTCCTCCGTACTTCTGAACGACAGTGCCCATCTAGACTCCCAGTTCCCTTCGTCCCTGCAGCGCCCGGCCCAGCGTGACCTCGTCGGCGTACTCCAGGTCCCCGCCGACCGGTAGCCCGCTGGCGATACGGGTGACCTTTACCCCGATCGGGACCAGCAACCGGGCCAGGTACATCGCCGTCGCCTCGCCCTCCACGTTCGGGTTGGTGGCTACGATCACCTCTCGGACTCCGTCGCCGGAGATCCGGGCGAGCAGCTCGCTCAGGTGAAGGTCGTCCGGCCCGATGCCGTCGATCGGTGAGATCGCCCCGCCCAGCACATGGTAGCGGCCGCGGAACTCTCCGGTCTTCTCGATGGAGACGATGTCGGGCGCCTCCTCCACCACGCAGACCACCGTGTCGTCCCGGCGCAGGTCGGAGCAGTACTCGCACAGGTCCTCGGCCGCGAAGTTGAAGCACTTGGGGCAGAAGCGCACGGTGTCTTTCATGACGACGATCGAGTCGGCCAGCCGCTTGGCCGCCGCGGCGTCCACCTTCAGCAGGTGGAAGGCGAGGCGCTGGGCGGTCTTCCGGCCGATGCCGGGCAGCTTGGCCAGCTCGTCGATGACATCCTGAACCGGTGGGGCGAACATGGCGGCGGGGGCGCGGGCCCCTTAGCGGTTCCCTAGAATCCGGGCATGCCCGGCATGCCCGGGATGTTCATGCCGGCGCCGAGCCCGGAGAGCCGCTCCTCGGCCAT
Organism: Actinomycetota bacterium; assembly: GCA_036259335.1. Classification (GTDB taxonomy): domain Bacteria; phylum Actinomycetota; class CADDZG01; order JAHWKV01; family JAHWKV01; genus JAJCYE01. The sequence goes on along the minus strand of DATABX010000068.1, from coordinate 1,809 downwards.
CTCCTGCTGGCTGCGGACCGCGTCGTTGATGGCCGCCAGGACCAGGTCCTCGAGCATGGTGGGGTCGTCCTCGTCGACCGCACCCGGCTTGATCTTCACGCTGGTGAACTCCCCCTTGCCGGTTACGGTGACGCTGACCAGCCCCCCGCCTGAGGTGCCGGTGACCTCGGTGTCGGCGAGCTCCTCCTGCGCCTTCGCCAGCTCCTGCTGCATCTTGGCGACCTGCTTCATCATCTTGTTCATGTCCATTGGGCAGTTCCCTTCTAAGGATCCTCGACGACGACTGTTCCCTTGAAAGCCCTGCGGATCAGCTCGATCGCATCCTCCGGAGGGTCGGTTCCTTCCAAATCAGGCGGCCCGGCGTCGTCCGGAGGCGATCCCGCCGGGTCGGCCGCCGGCTTGGCGGCCGGCGGTTCCTGGCCGATCACGCAGTTCAGCCTGGGAGTTACCCCTAAGACCTCGGCGAAGGCCTCCAGCAGCGGCGTGTTCTGGGTGCGGTCCGCCACCTTGTCCCGGTGGAAACGGGAGCGGGGGCCGAACTCGAGCATCAGCTCGCCGTTGTTCCACCCAACCGGCTCTGCAGGCAGCAGCACGGCGTGGAAGGAGATCTTGCGCCGCTTCACCTTATCCCTGATGAGCGGCCAGGCCCGGACAATCGTGTCGAGGTCCAGGTCTTCCGGCGCTACCTCGGCTGCCGGGGCGGGGTCGGCTCCCCCCATTGCGGCCCGCTCGGAGGCGGGTGGGCTCTTGGCCGGCGAGGCCGGCGATCTGGAGGCCGGCGGTTGTGGGGACGCCGCCGGGGGAGCAACTGTGGCCGGAGACTCCGGTACCGAAGCGGCCGCCCTTGCCGGCACGGGCCCGGCTTTGGGTGACGGCTCCGGCTGCTCGGCTGCCCAGCTCCACCCCTCCTCCGGCTCAGGCGCCGGCGCCGCGGCGGCCGGCTTGGCCGGCGAGGAGCGGGTGGGTTGCGGGGCCGCTGGAGCCGGGGCGGCAGGCTTGGGCGGCGAGACCTCCGGGCGGGCCGGAGGCCGGGCCGCCGGCGGCGGTGTTGCGCCCGCGGGTGCCGGCCGGACCGCAGCAGGCGGGATCGCCGCCAGGTGAGCAGAAGGTGAGGGGGCGCCGCCTTGGGCCCGCTCCAGCCGGTCGAGCCGAGCCAGCAGCGAAGCGGGCGTGGCGTGCAGGTCGGGCCGGGTCATGCGGGCTAGGCCGACCTCGAGCGCCAGCCGGCCCTCGACCGCCTGGCGCAGCTGCAACCCGATCTCGTTGGTCAGGTCGATCAGCCGCAGCACCTCGGCGCTGCCCAGGTGGTTGGCCTGCTCCTGAAGCCGGGTCAGCCCGTCGTCGGTCACCTCCAGGATCTCCCGGGCCGCCGGGGCGTGGAGGACCAAAAACAGCGACCGTAGGTGGTCGGTCAAAGCCCGGGCGAACTCCCGGATGTCGACGCCGGAGCGGATCAGCCGCTCGGCGAACACGAAGACCGCGCCGATGTCCCGCTCCGAGATGAGGTCGACTGCCTCGAAGAGCACGTCGTCGGGCATCCGTCCGAGAAGCTGCGCCAGGTCGCCGACCTGAACGGTGTCTCCGGCGAACGCCCGCAGCTGGTCCAGAAGGCTGAGCGCATCCCGCATCGAGCCGCCCGCCCGGGAGCTGATCAGCGTCAAGGTCTCAGGATCGGCGGTTATGCCCTCCATCTCGCAGATCTGGGCCAGGCGGCCGGCGGTGTCCAGGCTGGTTATCGACCGGAACTCGTAGCGCTGGCACCGGTCGAGCACCGTCTGCAGCACCTTGTGTGGTTCGGTGGTGGCAAAG
>DATABX010000067.1:0-8174 GCA_036259335.1 Actinomycetota bacterium | reverse complement strand
AAGGGACCGACACGGTCCTCGGGCGGGTGGTCGCCGTCAAGGTCCTGTCGGCTTCGCTGGCGGGGGACCCCTCGTTCGTCGCGCGATTCCAGAGGGAGGCCAGGGCGGTCGCATCCCTGAACCACCCGAATCTGGTCGGCGTCTTCGATACCGGGTCGGAAGGTGACCTGCACTACATCGTCATGGAGCACGTCGAGGGGGCGACGCTCGATGCGGTGATCCGGCAGGAGGCGCCGCTGGACCCGGCCCGGGTCACCGATATCGCAACCCAGGTGTGCGAGGCGCTGGCGGCGGCCCACGCCAAGGGAATCTTCCATCGCGACATCAAGCCGGGCAACATCATGATCGAACCGGGCGGCCGGGCCAAGGTCATGGACTTCGGGATTGCCAAGATGTCCACCGACACGCTCACCCAGGTGGGTGCGGTGCTGGGGACGGTGAGGTACCTGGCCCCCGAGCAGGCCGCCGGGCAGCCGATCGACGAGCGCGCCGACATCTACGCCCTGGGCTGCGTGATGTACGAGATGCTCACCGGCAAGCCGCCCATCTCGGGTGAGAGCCTGGTGGAGATCGTGCACAAGCTGGCCACCGAGCACCCGGCGCCGCCCTCCACCCTCAACCCGGAGGTTCCCGCCGGACTGGACCGGGTGGTGATGCGGGCACTGGCCAAAGACCCCGAGGACCGCTACTCCAGCACGGTCGCCATGCGAATGGACCTGGGGAGGGGTCTGCCGGACGACGTGGGGGCGGCTCCGGCCGCCGCAGCGGCCGGGACGCCGACGCTGGTCCAGCGGCCGGCCGACCGAACCCGGGTCATCGAGCGCCCGCCCCCGGCCCCGGGTCCGGCCAACCGCTGGCTGCTGGTGCTGGCTCTCGTGCTGCTGGCCGGAGGTGCGCTGGCCCTGATGATGAGGCTGGTCGGCGACCAGAACCCTCCCGCGATGGATCCAAGCCCCTCGGTGGCGGCCCCCGCCGCTCCGGCACCGGTGCCCTCACCCACTGCGTCTCCGACCCAAAGCCCGACGCCGACGCCGCCGTCGCCTACGCCGTCGCCCGAATCTCCGACGCCGTCGCCCACTCCGGACCGGGACGAAGACGAACCGGACCCCGGCCGGCTGCAGGCGGTTCGGAGCTCCGCGGCAGCGGTCTCCGGAGTGCTCGACGCCGGGGTGGGCTCGGGTGAGATATCGGAGCGGGCCGCCCGAAACGTGCAAAACGAGGTGGAGAAGGTGGTCGCACAGTACGAGAGCGGCGACATCGACGACGCACTGGAGGCGGTAGCCGATGCCCGCTCCGAGGTGCAGAAGTACTTGGAGCGCGAGGAGCTTTCGCCGTCCCGGGCGGCGGCCCTGACCGGGCGTCTCGCGGCGCTGGCGCAAATTGTTGCCTCCTGAGCGACCGGCCGGCCGGTGGAAGGCCGCGGCTGCTCTGGCGGTGCTGGGCGTGGTGGCACTCGCCGGCTTCTTCTACCTGCGCTCAGCGGAGAAGGCCGCCGCTCCGGTACCGGGCACCAACCTGACCCGGGAGGATCTCCAAACCGTCTACTCCGATCTCTGCCGGGTCCAGACGCTGGCCCGGGCCGACCCGGAGGAGGCCCGCAACCTGTTCTACGGCCGGGTCCACTCGCCGCTGCACGAGATCGCCAGAGCGACCGGTGAGGTCGACCGCACGGCGGCCGCCCGCCTGCTGGAGGCGAAGAACGACGTGGAGGCGGCCCTCGACCCGGGGGTTTCGCAGAGCCAGGCCGCCGAGGCGGTAGGCCGCTTGCTGCCTCAAACCGAGCAGTCCTTAAGATCAGTAGAAGTGACCACTTCCAGCTGTAGATCCTCCTGAAAGCGATGACTCGAACAACCCGAGCCCTGGCCGGCCTGCTGGCCCTCGCCCTGCTGGCGGCGGGCTGCGGAGGCGGCTCCGACGAGTCACCGAACCCCCGGGCCAGCGGCGACGAGCTGGTGGCCCAGCTGGCGAGCTACGATCTGGCGGTCGGCACCCAGAGGTTCATCGTCGGGCTGTTCACTCAGGACAGGGACCTGATCGGCGGGGGGGAGGTGAACCTCCAGTTCGCCTACCTCGGGACCAGCGAGGAGCAGACCTCGGGCGCCCTGGTCGCCGAGCAGACCGGAACCTTCCTGCCGATCCCCACCGACACCGGCGAGGAGCCGTCCGGCATCCCCGACGAGCCGTCGATTCTGCCCAGCGCCGAGGGTAACGGCGTCTACTCCACCGAGGCCACTTTCGACCGCGCCGGGTTCTGGGGGGTGGTGGTCGAAGCCGACGTGGAGGGTATCGGCCCCGGAAGCGCCCGGACCACCTTCGAGGTCAAAGACGAGCACCTGTTCCCCTGGATCGGCCAGGACGCCCCCCGCAGCGAGAACCTGCTCGCCGGCGCCCCGGACGCTCCGCCCGGTGCCGTCGATTCCCGGGCCCGCGACGGCCGGGCGATTCCCGACCCCGAGCTGCATGACATGACCGTGGCATCGAGCATCGCCTCGGGGAAGCCGACGCTGCTCGTTGTCTCGACGCCCACCTACTGCGTCAGCCGGTTCTGTGGACCCATCACCGACATGGTGCAGGACCTGGCATCCGAGTACTCGGATGCGGCGAACTTCGTTCACATCGAGGTGTGGCGGGACTTCGAACAAAAACAGATCAACCGCGCGGCGGCCGAGTGGATGCTCCGCGGCGAATCCGGTTTGGAGCCGTGGGTCTTTCTGATCGGGCCCGACGGCAAGATAGCCGCTCGATGGGACAACGTGGCGACGAGGGGAGAGGTCGAAGGCGCGTTGAAGGCGCTTACACCTGCGTGAGCCGGACCAGTTGACCAGCCCGACGCAATCCCCCGCACCGCCCAGCCGATCCAACTCCAGCCGCGGATTGCTGGCGCCCAGCTTCACGCTTCTGCGGGTCCGCGGCATCCGCATCGGCGCCCACTGGTCCTGGCTGTTCGTTTTCGCCCTGTTCTGCTGGACGCTGGCCCGCAACCTGTTCCCGAGGGCATTTCCGGGCCTGACGGGCCGCGACTACCTGGTGATGGCCTTCGTCTCGGCGGTCCTGTTCTTCGTCTGCATCCTCCTGCACGAGCTGGGTCACGCCTTCCGGGCGCTCAAGGAACAGATGAAGATCACCGACATCACCCTCTGGCTGTTCGGCGGGGTCGCCCGTTTTGAGGGCATGTTCCCCTCGGCCGGCGCCGAGTTCCGCATCGCAGCGGCGGGTCCGCTGGTATCGGTCCTGCTCGCCGGCGCCTTCGCCGTTCTCACCTGGGCGGGCGGGATGGCCGACCTGCCGGTGCAGATCCTGGCGGTCTGCGACTACCTGGCCCGTATCAACGTCGCCCTGGTCGTCTTCAACCTGGTCCCGGCCCTTCCGCTCGACGGAGGCCGCATCCTCCGGGCGTACCTGTGGAACCGGAAGGGAAACTTCACCCGGGCCACGGTCGCCGCGGCGCGGGTCGGCAAGGGCTTCGCCTACGTCCTCATGGCGTTCGGCGTGTTCCAGTTCTTCGGGTCGACCGCCAACGGGATCTGGTTCGTGGTGATGGGCTGGTTCCTGCTCTCGGCAGCCCAGGCGGAGCAGAACTTCGCCGTCGTCCGGCAGGCGTTCCAGGACCTCAACGTCCGGGGGATCATGACGCCGAACCCGGTGGTGGTCCCGTCGACCATGAACCTTGACGATTTTCTCCGTCTGGTCGAAAGCCGGGGGCACTCCACCTACCCGGTGGTCGACGACGAGGTGCTGAAGGGTGTGGTTTCTTTGCGGATGGCGGCCGGGGTGCCGGTCGACCGGAGGGCCCGGACCAGCACCTCGGAGGTGATGGCGCAGCCGATAGTGCTCTCCGGATGGGCCCCGGTGGTCGACGTCATCGACCTTCTCCGGGAGCCGCCCGGACGTGCGGTGGTGGTCGACGGCGGCCGGGTGTCCGGCATCCTCTCGATCTCCGACGTCCTGCGGGCCCTCGAGATCCGCCAGAGCCGGAACGAGCAGCAGGAGCAGGGCCGGCGGCTGAAGCTGGGCATCGTCTGGGGCGCCGTGGCGGTCCTGCTGCCCATCGCCGCCGCGCTCTACCGGCCTCCGGTCGTGGTCGTCTCGCCGGCTCCTGCCATCGACGTCACCCGCGACATCGAGATCGACGGCGTCCCGGTGACCCGGCCGTCCGGGCGCTACATGCTGGTCGCGGTCCACGTGGTCCAGCCGAATGGGATCACCGCAGCGCTGGCCTCGCTGAACCCGAACGTGGACGTGCTGCCCAGGGAGACGCTGCTGCCGCCCGGTGTCTCGCACGAGGAGTACCTCGAGTACCAGAAGGACGTCTTCGTGGAGAGCCAGCAGTCGGCTGCGGCCGCCGCCGCCCGGGCGGTGGGTCTGGAGGTGACGCTTAGCGGCGTGGGGGCCCAGATCATCGACGTCCTGGCCGACTCCCCGGCCGACGGGAACCTGCGGGTGGGCGATGTGGTGGTTGCGGTCGACGGGACGCCGATCCGGCTGGTCTCGGACCTCACCGGGCTCACGACCACCAGGCCGGCGGGCACCGTATTCGAGTTCACCGTCGAGCGGGACTCGCGGACGCGAACCGTCGAAGTCGAGAGCGCGCCGCTGCCCGGCTTCAACCAGGCGAACGTGGGTATCGGCATCGTGTCCACCACCAAGGACCTGGACGTGGACCTCCCGTTCGACGTGGAGTTCAAAGAACGCCCTATCGGCGGGCCGTCGGCCGGGCTGATCTACGCGCTGGCGATCGCGGACATGCTGGATCCGGATGACATCGCCCAACAGCGGAGGGTGGCGGCAAGCGGAACGATCCAGCTCACGGGCGGCGTCGGGGCGGTCGGCGGCCTGGAGGAGAAGCTCGAGTCGGCCGAGGAGGCCGACGTCGACATCTTCCTGGTGCCGAGCGACGAGCTCGGCGAGGTCGCCGGCACTGAGGGCGAAAGCCGCGTCACGACCCTGGGCGTGGAGAGCCTCGAGGATGCCCTCTCGGTGTTGAGGAACCACCAGGCCTGACCCGGACGCGAAAAGGACCCGGGGCAACAAACCCCCGGGTCCCCGAGTTTTCGGCGCCGATCAGGCGGAGGCCTTTACCTCGATGCGCTGCGGCTTGGCCTGCTCCATCTTCGGTACGTCGATGGTGAGCACGCCGTTGGTCATGGTGGCGTTGATCTTGGTGGAGTCGCACTTCGGAGGAAGGGCGATGCGGCGTCCGAAGGCGCCGTAGTGGCGCTCCACCCGGCGGTAGGCAGCTTCTTGCTGGGCCGGCTCGGTGAACTTGCGCTCACCCTTGAGGGTGAGGACGTCGTTCTCCACGGTGATGTCCACGTCGGCGGTCTCGATGCCCGGCAGCTCCACGATGATCTGGAACTTCTCTGGCGTCTCCAGAATGTCCGCGGCGGGCGACCAGGCTCCCTTCATTGCCGACTCTGCGGTCCCGAGAAGCCGGCTGACCTCACTGCCGACCTGGAACAGATCCTGGAGCGGATCCCACCGCCTTGCGACTGCTGTGTCCATGCTGCGCTCCTTTCGAACTACGAAGGTCGTCGACAGGAAAAGGTTAAAACTTGATACGGAGACTGTCAAGTTTAATGATGGCTATTGCGGCAGTGTGTTTGAGTCGGGACATAGCTCTCAGCGCCGGTTAGTATGGCGATTCAGTGGATCAGCCGGCGCAGACCCGAACCGAACCCTCTCTCGAAGAAAAGGTCCTGGTGGCCGTCAAGGCGGTGTGCCTGATCGGCTTTCCGCTGGTCCCGATGCTGGTGTATCTGAGTCAGGTGCATCCGGGACTTCCGGGGAACACCGCGGCCCAGGAGGTGGCATCGCTCGCCCGGGTTGCCGGCCGGTGGTCGCAGGTCCACGCCGCCTTCTGGGTGGGCGGTTTACTCGGGCTGGCAGCGGTGCTGGTTTTGAGGGCGGAGGTCGCCAGGGAGGCGCCGGTTCTGTTCACCAACGCCGCGGCCGCGGTGGGGGTAGTCGGCGCAGTGATCTTCACGGGCACGGTTTATATGGAGATCGATGTGATCCCGACGCTTTCGACCGCCTGCAACCAGTCGCCGCTGTGTCTGGCCCCCGACAATGCGGTGTTCACGAATGCGCTTGCCGAACAGGGGTGGCGGGTCCTTCCGGGCCTCACGCTGGGGGCCAAGACGCTGGTGCTGGGCCTGGCGCTCCTGGCGATCCTCGGCTTCACCTACGGGGCACTGAAGCCCTGGGAGTCGCTGGCTCTGTTCACCGGCAGTGTGTGGGAGTACGGCGTCAGCACCGGGCTGCACGCCTGGGGCGAGTTCAGCCCGTCCCGCGGCATGCCGGGCATGGCAGCGGTGGCGATCCTGTTTGCCGGCGCCAGCATCGCCTGGCGGATGGTGACCGAACTCCGGTCGCGGGGGAAACCGGGGGGATCCGGTGGACCGGCCGCTGCGGAGGCGTCGACGCGGCCGGAAACGCCTGGTTAGCCGGTTTCGTACTCGTAGATCCGGCGATCCAGCTCCTGGGGCGAGATCCCGAGGTGCTGGGACGCCCGTTCCACCACGTCGGGAAGCTCGGCGTCGGGCACGTGACGCTGGAGGGCGTCGCAGATGAAGCTTCGCAGGTGCCGTCCCGGCTTGACCGGACCGCATCCCTGGCGGGTGAGGATGGCCTCATAAACCGACAGGTCGAGCCCCTTCACCCGGCCCATGAAGTCCCGGTAGGCGCTGGTTCGCGCCCAGTGGTTCAAGAACTCCTGGTTCACGATTCCCCGGGCATCGAAGTAGCGCACCAGGTTGCGCAGCTCGCCCACCCGGCGGGCGGCGCGGAACCCCCACAGGTCGGACCCGCACCGCAGGTTGCCCTCGGGGGTGTCCGGGTAGCGGGAGAGGAAGCCCTTGAGGTCCTCGAGGGTCCGTATCTCGTCCCACCAACGGTCGCGGTAGGTGAGCAGCGCGGCCCGCACGCTCTCGGCTTTGGACCGGTAGTCCAGCACCGCGAGGAACAGGTTCGTCACGTAGTCCTTTTGAACGTACAGGCCCCGTGCTTCGGGCAGGCCGCGACACAAGCTGGCGAAGTCGCGGATTTCGTCGTCAGATACTCCCACAGCGCCCTCCGACCGGGAACGAGAGGCCTTGTTCGGGCGATCAGTATAGGAAGCCTGGGGAAAGAATCCGCGTCTATCTGGTAAATATCCGGTCAAGTATCTTTGGTTCATGACCCGTGCCTTCTTCGACCAGATAGACGATGAGGTCAGGGGCATGGTAGGACCCGCGCTTCGAAACTTCAACTCCGAGCGCAGCGGCCGGTTGATCAAGGTCTGGTACGAGGACCCGTCGGTGCACTTCGAGGTCCAGCGGTTGTCGGGAACCTGGGCCCCCTCGCCGGATCCGTGCCTGGAGATCGGGCTGCATCTGGAGTCCCGGGACGCCGCCCGCAACGACAAGATCCTCTCCCGGATCCTCGACGCCCGGGCCGGCTGGGGAGCGGGCCTGGGGAAGGCTGAGGCGGGCGCCGCCTTCGGGCCGATGTCCTCGACCTGGCGCCGCATCTCCGAGGTCGTCCCCCTGCCGGCACTGGACGAGGACTTCGCCGGCGAGGTGGCCGAGCGCTTCGCCTGCTACATCAAGGCGCTGTACCCGTTGGTCGCTCCGGGCTAGTGGTAGGAGTGCTCCTCGTCGGGAAACCGCCCGTTCTCGACATCGGCGGTGAAGTTTTCGACCGCCTCGGTGATCGTTTCCCGCAGGCCGGCGTACGCCTTGACGAACTTGGGCGCCTTGCCGGAGCCCATGCCCAGCAGGTCGGTGATCACCATCACCTGCGCGTCACAGCCGGATCCGGCGCCGATCCCTATGGTCGGGATGGTCAACGACCGGCTGATCTCGGTCGCGACCGCGGCCGGGATGGCCTCCAGCACCAGCGCCGAAGCACCGGACTTCTCCAGGCCGAGGGCGTCCGACTGGAGCCGGTCGGCCGCCTCCGATGTCCGGGCCTGCACCCGGTACCCGCCGAGAGCGTGGACCGACTGCGGAGTGAGTCCGAGGTGGGCGACCACCGGTATGCCGTGCTCCACCAGCCGCTGGGTGAGCTCGAGGCGGGGCCCCTCGAACTTCACCGCGTGCGCCCCGGCGTCCTTCAGGAAGCGCACTGCGTTGGTGAACCCCTCGTCGAGCGACCCCTGGTAGCTGCCGAAGGGCATGTCGGCCACCACGAGGGCG
>DATABX010000066.1:0-7958 GCA_036259335.1 Actinomycetota bacterium | reverse complement strand
GAGCTTGCCTAGCCGGCAAGCTCCGCGGTTATTTTCTCAGCTGCTACCACCGGGTCGGGGGCGCCGGTGATCGGGCGGCCGACGACTATGTAGTTCGAGCCCGCCGCCGCAGCGTGTGCCGGGGTCATCACCCGGGCCTGGTCGCCGGCATCGGACCCGGCCGGCCGGATGCCCGGCGTCACCAGGACGGTCTGCCCTGCCAGCTCGCGGCGCAGGCGCTCGACCTCGTTCGCCGAACAAACCAGGGCCGTGGCCCCCGCCTCTACCGATCGGCGGGCCAGCCGCAGAACCTGGTCCTCGGGCTCGGCCTCAACTCCCAGCAGGGCCAGCTCGTCCCGGTCGAGGCTGGTGAGCACGGTCACCGCAGCCACCAGCGGGGGGTTGGCCGCCGCCGAGGCGGCTCGGGCGGCGGCCGCCACCATCGCCGAACCACCGGAGGCGTGGACCGTGAACATCCAGACGCCCAGCTCGGTGAGCTGCGAGGCGGCCAGCCCGACCTGATGCGGGATGTCGTGGAGCTTCAGGTCGCAAAAGATTGGGCCGTGGGCGCCGATCTGGCGCACCGCCTCGGGACCGTGGCCCAAAAACAGGGTCAGCCCCACCTTGAAGGCCGCCACCCGGCCGGCAAGCTGCCTCGCCAGCGCTTCCGATTCGTCGAGGTCCGGGCTGTCGAGGGCTACGATCAGGCCCGTCAACCCTCTACCTTCACCCGCCCCCGGATCGACGCCAGGTTGTTGACTCCCTTCTCCACCATGTAGGCCTTGATCCCCTCACGGACCTTCTGCGTGGAGCGGGGATCGATGAAGTTGGCCGTGCCGACGGCGACCGCGGTCGCCCCGGCGAGGATGAACTCCAGGGCATCGTCGGAGCTCATGATCCCGCCCATCCCGATGATCGGTACATGTGGGAACGCCCGGAACACGTCGAAGACGCAGCGCACGGCGATCGGGCGGATGGCCGGGCCGGAAAGCCCGCCGATGACCCCGGCCAGCTTCGGGCGGCCGGTGTGGATGTCGATCGCCATCCCCATCACGGTGTTGATCAGGCTGAGCCCCTGGGCGCCGTTGTCCAGGGCGGCGCCGGCGATCTCCGCCAGGCTGGTCACGTTCGGCGAGAGCTTGGCGAACAGCGGCACCTCCAGCGCCCGCCGGACCGACGCCAGCACCGAAGCGGTGGCCTTGGGATCGTGGGAGAACATGTTGTTGCGGTCCTCCAGGTTCGGGCAGGAGATGTTCACCTCCACCGCGACCACGCCCGGCGCCCCCCGCAGCAGTTCGGCGACGTAGATGAACTCCTGCACCGTGTTGCCGGCGATGCTGGCGATCACCGGCACCCCCATCCGGTTCAGCCAGGGCAGGTCGACCTGGAGGAAGTGCTGGACGCCGTGGTTCTGCAGCCCGATGGCGTTCAACATGCCGGACGGCGTCTCGGCCATACGGGGCGTCGGCTTGCCGGGCCACGGCTCCATGGTCATCGACTTGACCACGACGGCGCCGATCTTCTTGAGGTCGACGAACTCCGACACCTCCTTGCCGGAGGCGAAGCAGCCGGAGGCCGTGACGACCGGGGACCTCAGGCGAATCCCCGCCAGGTCGATCGACAGGTCGGGCGAGGCCATCAGTTGCCCACCGGAGCCGCCCGGACCCCCGGGTCGGAGGCAAACGCGTCCCACGCGATGCGAGCACCGTTGAACACCGGACCGTCGACGCAGGTGCGGACGTGGACGATCTGGTCCCGGGCCCGGTTCCAAACCGGCTGGACGCAGGTCATGCAGATTCCGTAGCCGCAGCCCATCAACGCCTCCATCGCCACCTGGACCGGAATCCGGTGCTTCTGGCCGATCCGGGTCACTGCCTCGAGCATCCCGTTCGGGCCGCAGGCGTAGATCACCTCGGTGCCGCACTTCTCGATGAGCTCGTCGATCACGTCGGTCACCCGGCCCTGGACCCCCTCGCTACCGTCCTCGGTGGTGAAGACCGCCTGGGCGCCGAAGCGCTTGGCGTCGATGGGGTTGAGCAGCTTGTGGGCGGTCTGGGCACCCCACAGCACGTCGACCCGCTTGCCGGCGCCCTTCAGCTCCTCGGCGAGATAGAACAGCGGCACCGCTCCGATGCCGCCCCCGACCAGCAGGCACGAGTTGCGGGTCTTCGGAATGGCGAACGGACGGCCGATGGGCCCGACGATGTCGATCATGTCGTGGGCCCGAAGTGACGCGAGCGCCGCGGTCCCGCCGCCCCGGATGTCGAAAACCACCTCGATGGTCGCCGCCCACTCGCCGCGCCGGTTGACCTTGTAGATCGAGAACGGCCGGCGCAGGATGAACTGCCGGTCGGCCGGGGGCCGGATGTTCACGAACTGGCCGGGCTTGGCGGTCTCGGCGATCTCGGGAGCGACGATCGTGAGCAGGTAGTAGTCGTCCCGCAGCTTTTTGTAGGAAAGAATTTGTGCAACCTGTTGGATCATGCGTGCCTCGAGTCGGTCGGTTCGGTAGAGCGCGAGAGGTCGGAGTCCGCGGGGCTCGGTACGCCACTCCATACCATAGCCGGATCAGCCAGGAAGTCCTGGATCGCGCCGACCTGGAAGCCGTCGCCCAGCGAGCCGATGGCCTGGACCGCAGCCTGCAGCCCGGCCAGCGTGGTGATGCAGGGGACACCCCGCACCGCGGCCGCGGTCCGGATGAAGTAGCCGTCGGAGCGGGCTCCCCGGCCGAACGGCGTGTTGATCACCAGGTCGATCTCGTTGGCCATGATCTGGTCGACCACGTTGGGCGACCCCTCGGAGTGCTTTTTGACCTCGCTGCAGGGGATTCCGGCCCGGCCTAGGAGGTGGCAGGTCCCCTCGGTGGCGACGAGTTCGAATCCCAGATCGGCGAGCCGCTTGGCGGGAAACACCACCGCCCGCTTGTCCCGGTCGGCCACCGAGATGAAGATCCTTCCCTTCTCCGGCAGCCCGGATCCTGCCGCCGACTGCGCCTTGGCGTAGGCGGCGCCGAAGTCGTAGTCGATGCCCATGACCTCGCCGGTGGAGCGCATCTCGGGACCTAGGATCGTGTCGACTCCGGGGAACCGGGCGAACGGCAGCACCGCCTCCTTCACCCCGGTGTGGCTCAGGTGGTCGAGGGGCCACCACGGTCCCGTTTCGGGCTTGGGCGGCAGGCCGGCCATTGCAGCCAGCTTCTCCCCCATCATCACCCGCACCGCCACGCGGGCCAGCGGCACGCCGGTCACCTTTCCCACGAAGGGGACGGTCCGCGAAGCTCGGGGGTTGACCTCCAGGCAGTAGACCTCCTCATCCTTCACCGCAAACTGGACGTTGATCAGCCCGACCACCCCGAGCGCCCGGGAGAGCTGCTCGGTGGCCTCGGCCATCCGGCGCAGCTTGCCCGGCCCTATGGAGAACGGGGGCAGGGCACACGCCGAGTCCCCGGAGTGGGCTCCGGCCTCCTCGATGTGCTCCATGACGCCGCCGATATAGACGTCGGTGCCGTCGCAGATCGCGTCGACGTCCACCTCGATCGCCCCCTCCAGGAAGCGGTCGATCAGAACCGGGTGGTCCGGCGAGACCTGCACCGCCCGCTCGATGTAGTCGGCCAGCATGTCGTCGCCGTAGACGATCTCCATCGCCCGGCCCCCGAGCACGTAGGACGGTCGCACCAGCACCGGGTACCCGACCCGGGCGGCCACGACGAGCGCCTCGTCCTTCGAGGTCGCCATGCCCCCGGGCGGCTGGGCGATCGCCTGTTCGGCAAGGATGTCGGTGAACCGGCCCCGGTCCTCGGCGGCATCGATCGAGTCGGGAGACGTGCCCAGAACCCTGACCCCGGCCGCCTCCAGGGACTTCGCCAGCTTCAGCGGGGTCTGGCCGCCGAGCGCGACGATCACTCCCTCGGGCTGCTCCCGGTCCATCACGTTCATCACGTCCTCGAAGGTCAGCGGCTCGAAGTAGAGGCGGGTGGAGATGTCGTAATCGGTGGACACCGTCTCCGGGTTGCAGTTGACCATGATTGCGTCGTAGCCGGCGTCGCGTACCGCCAGGGCGGCGTGGACACAGCAGTAGTCGAACTCGATGCCCTGGCCGATCCGGTTGGGGCCGGAACCGAGGATCACGACGCGAGGCTTGTCGGAGGTGAAGCCCTCGTCCTCCTCCTCGTAGGTCGAGTAGAAGTAGGGCGTGAAAGCTTCGAACTCGGCGGCGCAGGTGTCGACCACCTTGTAGGTGGGCAGCACCCCCAGCTCCTTCCGCTGGGTGCGGATCTCCTGCTCGCCGGTCTCCCGCAGGGTTGCGATCTGGCGGTCGGAGTAGCCGGCGCGCTTGGCCCGGCGCAGCAGCGGCGCCTCGAGTCTCCAGGCATCGGAGATCTCCCGGCCGATCTGGACGATGCGGGCGATCTCGGCGAGGAACCAGGGGTCGATGCCCGTCGCCTTCTGGATCTCGTCCAGCGATATGCCCTGCCGTAGAGCTTTCTCGATCAGGATCAGCCGGTCCTCGGTGGCGGTCGCGATGCGCTCGAGCAGATCCTTCGGGTCGGCCGAGGCGTCGCTGCCGTCCGAGCCCAGGCCGTGCCGCCCGGTCTCGAGCGAGCGGATCGCCTTCTGGAGCGACTCGGGGAAGGTCCGGCCGATGGCCATCGCCTCCCCGACCGACTTCATCATCGTGCCCAGCTCCGGGTCGGATCCGGGAAACTTCTCGAAGTTCCACCGGGGAATCTTGGTTACCACGTAGTCGATGCTCGGCTCGAACGACGCCGGAGTCTTCCGGGTGATGTCGTTGCGGATCTCGTCCAGCGAATAGCCGATCGCCAGCATGGCTGCGATCTTGGCGATCGGGAACCCGGTCGCCTTGGACGCCAGGGCCGAGGACCGGGACACCCGGGGGTTCATCTCGATCACCACCTGCCGGCCGGTTTTCGGGTCGACGGCGAACTGCACGTTGGATCCGCCGGTCGAGACCCCGATCTTGGCCATGATCGCCTTGGCCGCGTCCCGCATCTGCTGGTACTCCCGGTCGGTCAGGGTCTGGGCGGGCGCGACGGTGATCGAGTCTCCGGTGTGGACCCCCATCGGGTCCAGGTTCTCGATCGAGCAGACGACGACGAAGTTGTCCTTGGAGTCGCGCATCACCTCGAGCTCGTACTCCTTCCAGCCCTTGATCGACTCCTCCACCAGCACCTCGCCGATCCGCGACAGCTTCAGGCCCTCCGAGGCGATGCGAACCACGTCGTCCATGGTGTCGGCGATGCCGGAGCCGCCGCCCCCGAGCGTGAAGGAGGCGCGCACGACCGCCGGAAGCCCCAGCTCGGCGGCCGCGGCCGTCGCCTCGTCGAGCGAGTAGGCGTGTATCGAGCGCGGGAGGTCCATGCCGATCTCCAGCATGGCCTCCCGGAACAGCTTGCGGTCCTCGGCCATGCGGATCGACTCGACCGAAGCACCGATGAGCTCGGTGCCGTACTGCTCGAAGATTCCCGCCTCCCAGGCGGCGACCACGGTGTTGAGGGCAGTCTGACCGCCCAGCGTCGGCAGGACGGCGCTCGGCCGTTCCTTCGCGAGGATCTTCTCGAGCACCTCGACGGTGATCGGCTCGATGTAGGTCCGGTCGGTCAGCTCCGGGTCGGTCATTATCGTGGCCGGGTTGGAGTTGAGCAGGATCACCTTGATCCCCTCCTCGCGCAGCACTTTGCAGGCCTGGGTGCCGGAATAGTCGAACTCGCAGGCCTGCCCGATGACTATCGGTCCGGAGCCCACGATGAGGATCGATTCGATATCCGTACGCTTCGGCACTGCTGCTAAGCCTTCTTTCTCTCTTGACCCTTTGCCACCGACTTCGCCTTGTCACGCGCCTTCTTTTTGTCCTGGCGCTTGGCCTTCCACCTGACCTTGGGACGGTCACCTCGACCCATACTTCACCTCCCTTCCATCAATCGCAGGAACTCGTCGAACAGGTACCGGGAGTCGTGCGGGCCGGGGCCCGCCTCCGGGTGGTACTGGACGCCGAAGGCCGGCTCGTCGAGCAGCCGGAAGCCCTCCACCGTGTTGTCGTTGAGGTTGAGGTGCGTCAGCTCGGCCCGGCCGTGGGGCGTGGTGCCGGTGAGCCCCGCAGGCGCCCTCCCCTTCCCTGGATCGTAGCCGAACGCCGCCTCCACCACCGCGAAGTTGTGGTTCTGGGTCGTGATCTCTATCCGGTTGTCGGCCAGCCGGGCGACCGGGTGGTTGGCGCCGTGGTGGCCGAAGGGCAGCTTGTAGGTATCGAATCCGGCGGCCAGCGCGAGCAGCTGGTGGCCCAGGCAGATGCCGAAGACCGGCACCTTTCCGAGCAGGCCCTGAATCGCTTCGACGCCGTAGTCGACGTTCTCCGGGTCGCCCGGGCCATTCGAGACGAAAACGCCGTCCGGGGCATCCCGAAGGATGTGGCCGGCCGTGGTACGGGCCGGGTACACCGTGACCTCGCACCCGAGCGTCGTGAGCTGCCGGAGGATGTTGTGCTTGATCCCGAAGTCGAAAGAGGCCACCTTGAAGCGGCGGGTCCCCTCGGCCGGCCACACCACGGGTTCGTCGGTGCTCACCTTGCCGACCAGATCCTCGTCCGAGGTCGCGGGCGACCGGCGCGCCAGCATCGCCAGCTCGGCGGGGTCGAAGTTGGTCGTGGAGATCACGCCCCGCATCGCCCCCTTGTCCCGCAGGTGGCGGGTGAGCCGGCGGGTGTCGACCTCGGTGATGCCGGCGACACCGTGCTCCTGCAGATAGTCGTCCAGACCGCCGGTCGCCTGCCAGTTGGAGAACATCGCCGACAGGCTGCGGATGACGAAGCCGTTCACCCGGGGGGCTGCACTCTCTGAGTCCTGTCCGTTCACGCCGTAGTTGCCGATGTGGGGGTAGGTCATCACCACGATCTGGCCCTGGTAGGACGGGTCGGTCAGCACCTCCTGGTAGCCGGTCATGCCGGTGTTGAAGACCACCTCTCCGCTGGCGTCGGCGTAGGCTCCGAGGGCCTCCCCGGCAAAGGCGGTGCCGTCCTCCAGGACCAGCAGTGCGGACTTGGGGGGCCTCAAACCGAACCTTCCGGAACTGCCGCACCCGCCGGCGCATCCGAGGGGACCGCCGCGGCCCACACCGAAGTCCTGCCGCCCATGGTGGTTCCCACCGAGAGGGCGTCCCGGTACTCGGGCGCCAGCTCGCCGCTGCGGACGACGAGGCTGCCCTGAAACATCGTGTGCAGGATCCGGCCCTTCAGCCGCCGGCCCTTGAACGGAGTGTTGCGGCTCTTCGACGCAAACTTCGAAGGGTCGACCACCCACTCGGCCGCCGGATCGAACACCGTGAGGTTGGCGGCGGCGCCCTCGGCTACCGGACCGCCCTGGCCGTTCAGCCGCAGGATTCCGGCGGGGACCGTCGACATTCTGCGGATCAGCTCGGGAAGGGTGAGGATGCCGCCGCCGACGATGTCGGTGAGCATCAGGGCCAGTGCGGTCTCCAGCCCGATCATGCCCGGAGGCGCCACCTCGAACTCGGACTCCTTCTCCTCCGGGGAGTGCGGAGCGTGGTCGGTAGCGATGGCGTCGAGCGTACCGTCGGCCAAGCCGATCCGGCAGGCCTCCACGTCGGACGAGGACCTCAGCGGCGGGTTGACCTTGTGCACCGGGTCGAAGTTGCGAAGCTCGGCGTCGGTGAGCAGCAGGTGATGGGGGGTCACCTCGGCGGTCACCCGCACTCCCTGGGCCTTTGCCTGGCGGATCAGCTCCACCGACCCGGCGGTCGAGACGTGCAGGGCGTGGAACCGCACGCCGGTCAGCCGGGCAAGCACCAGGTCGCGGGCCAGGGCGATGTCCTCGGCCGCCGACGGCATCCCCTGGCCCGCGACCTGGTGCTTGCCCGGCTGACCGGCGTGCGGTTCCACGCCCTGCACGTCTCGACCGCCGGGTCGGTGGAGCTGATCCGCCAGGCAAAGGCCCAGGGAGTGCGGGT
>DATABX010000065.1:0-6991 GCA_036259335.1 Actinomycetota bacterium | reverse complement strand
GCCGCCGGGGTCTCTGGCAGCTCAAGATTCCCCGGGCCGGCGCCCGCCTCGAGCTGGAGCAGCGGGGTGGGCCGCTGCGGCCGCCGGCCTCGTTCGCCAAGCTCCTGGTGGCGGTGCTGCGCGGCAGCCCCCTGGTTCCGGTGGCAAAGCTGCGTACCCTCAGGACCGGAACCGTGGTCGAGGACGGCGGCCGGAGGGTTGCCGAGGTGGTCTTCGACTCGGTGCAGGTGCTGCAGGGCCGGACGGTGGTCAACCGGTTCAGCGAGCTCGAGGTGGAGCTGCTCGAAGGGACCGAGGACGACCTGCAGCAGCTCGGGTCGGCGCTGCGGGCGGTCGGGGCCTTTACCGGCGAGGAGCGGCCAAAGCTGTTCCAGGCCCTGAATCTAGCGGTCGCCTCCCCGGACGCCGACCGCCGGCCGGCCACCGAGCTGGCGCAGATCCAGGGAATGATCTCCGACCAGTTCCGATCGATGATCCGGCACGATCCGGGCACCCGGCTGGGCGACGATCCGGAGGATTTGCACCAGCACCGCGTGGGTATCCGCAAACTCAGGAGCCTGCTGGGCTCGGCCCGGATGCTCGAGCCGGAGTGGGCGGAAGCGCTGCGCACCGAGCTGGAGTGGATCGGCGATCTGATGAACCCGGTCAGGGACCTGGACGTGATGGTCCCGTACCTGCGATCGGACATGAAGCACCTGGCGCCGAGCGAGGCAGCGCTGGTCGAACCGTTTCTGGAAGCGCTGAAGAACGAGAGGGATAAGGCACGAGTCACGATGCTGGCCGGCCTGGAGAGCGAACGGTACCTCAACCTTTTGAACACGCTGGAGGCGGCCACGGTCTCGCTGGTGGTCCGTGCGGTCGACGACAATCTGGAGTCGGTCGCCGCCCGCCGGTTTCGCAAGCTGCGAAAGGCGGTCCGGGGGCTCGGGAGCCCTCCGGAGGACGAGGACCTGCATCGCGTGCGGCGCCAGGCGAAGAAGGCCCGCTACACCGCCGACCTGGTCAAGCCGCGGGGCGGCAAGAAGGTGGCCAGGTACCTGGCGGCGCTCAAGCAGATGCAGGAGGTGCTGGGCGACTTCCAGGATGCGGTCGTTGCCCAGGGCAAGATCACCGAGTACCTGCCCGAGGCGAAGTCCACCTCCGAAGGCTTCGCACTCGGCAGGATGGCGGAGCTTCAGGCTTCGAAGAAGCGGAGCTCGGCTGCGGCCTTTCCTGCGGTCTGGGAGAAGGTGGCCAAAACCGGTAAGAAGGCTTGGCGCTGAGGCGACTGTTCCGCAGTGACCCCACGGTACGTGCGGCGGGGGGCGTGATCTCTCGCCGGGCGGCGGATGGAACGACCGAGGTTCTGGTGATCCACCGCCCGCGCTACGACGACTGGAGCTTCCCCAAGGGAAAGCTGGAGGGCGGCGAGAGCGAGCGGGAGTGCGCCATACGGGAGGTGCGTGAGGAGACCGGGCTGGAATGCGAGCCCGAGGCCGAGCTGCCCGGCACCGCCTACGTGGACCGGCGCGGCCGGCCCAAGACGGTTCGCTACTGGAGGATGAGGGTGGTATCGGGCAGGTTCGAGCCCAACTCCGAGGTGGACGTCGCCCGCTGGGTCGACCTGCCCCAGGCGGCGAGAATGTTGAGTTACGAACACGATCTTTTGATGCTGGAGGAGCTCATGGAGGAGGAGGTGTCCGAGGCGGGGGCGCTGCTGGTCAGGCACGGCACTGCCGGGAGTCGCAAGGATTGGGAGGGCGACGACCGGCTGAGGCCCCTGGACGAGAAGGGCGTCAAGCAGGCCGAGGCGCTTGCCGAAAGCCTTCTCCACTACCCGGTCAGGCACATCCTGAGCAGCCCGTACCTGCGCTGCGTGCAGACGGTCGAACCGCTGGCCCAACGGCTGGCGCTTGAAGTGCGGAAGGTCGACGAGTTGGCCGAGGGGGCGTCGGGTGACGATGTCGCCCGCCTGGTGCGCAGCCTGGGCGGTGAGCTGGCGGTGCTCTGCACCCACGGCGACGTAAGCGAGGAGATCGTCGGAGGTGACGCGCCGAACCGCAAGGGTGGGTTCTGGCTGGTCAAGTTGACCGATGAGGGGGTCAAACCGCTGCGCTACGTGCCGCCCCCCGACGTCAAGGCCTGAATCCCCGCAACATCCGTCTTGAGAGGGGAAGTTGAACGCCCGGCGAACTTCGTTCCAACATGCGGTGAACAACGTCATTTGAGCGCCTGAAACGCTCCGGGAGCGGTTAGTTTCGCTCCGTGGACAGCGCTCCGGCCATCGGCTTCGTACACGATCTACAAGGCAACGCGGTTCCCGGCGTGGTCGTTTCGGACGGCCTGAATGTCGTGACCACCGGCATCGACGGCAGCTTCAGCCTTCCGGGGTGGGGGAGCTTGGTTTGGGTCTGTCCGCCGTCGGGCTGGAGCTGCAAGCAGTGGTGGCATCCCAGGGATGCCGGGATCAGGTTTGTGCTGTCGCCCGCTCCAAGGACGGTGGCGGCTCGGATCGTGCACGCCACCGACCTGCATCTCAGTCTCAGGGAAGACCTTTCAGACTCGGCATCGCCAGCCAGGAGTACCGCGCTTCATCCATTCAGCGGCGCAGTCCGCAACAGCGGCGCCGGGCTTCTGGTGGTAACCGGAGACGTTACCGACCGGGGTACCGTCGGCGAGCTCAAGGCAGCGGTGAGGCAGCTGAACCGGATCGGGGTGCCCTTCCGGCTCCTGCCCGGGAATCACGATCACTACGGGCATCACGACGAACCCCGGCCGGCCGACGATCCGGTTCCCGATGCCGAGCTCGGCAGCGGAACCTTCACCCGCTGGGAGGAGGTGGTGGGGCCCAGATGGTGGTCCATGAACCACGGTGGGTTGCATCTGGTGGCGCTCGACTGGTTCAGCGCCCGGACCGGCGCGGACCGTCGGGCACAGGTAAAGTGGCTCCTCGCCGACCTGGCAAAGCTCCCGCCCGGGTATCCGGTTGTGCTTTTGTCTCACGACCAGCCCGACGAAGGATTTCTTCACGCTCTCAGACGCGAGTCGCCGTTTGTGCGCCTGGTTGCCGTACTCTCCGGGCACTGGCACGAAGCGAGGGCGGTAAGACACAGAGGAACCTTGCACCTGACGACCGGACCTGGGCTGGTAGGCGGCCGGTCCTGTTCCCCGCCCCAGATACGCATCCTCGATTGGGACGGCGAGAGCGTCCGCAGCCGGATCGTTCCCCTGGGCGGCCACACTCCGCCGCGCTCGAGGTCGTTTCCGCCGCAGTGGGCATTTCACACCCGAGTGGCCCGATCGCACAGCCTCCAGCTGGCTGCGTCACCGCAGGGATTGGTGGTCACCACCGCCGACCACGAAAGCGGTGCCGGCACGGTGACCCTTCTGGAAGGGCACTCCGGCAGGCCGCGATGGTTGTGGACGGCCCCCCACCCGGTTCCGTCCTCGGCAGCGATCGACCAGGACGGGGCGGTGTACGTGCAAACCTCCGCCGGAATGGTGGTTCGACTGGACGGCGGCCGGCCCACCTGGATGGTGGAGTCGGCGGATTCGGTGTCGACGAGGGTCACCGGCACGCCGCTGCTCACCGGAGACGGCGGGGTGATCACCGAGGGTCCCGGACTCGTTCAATGCTCGAGGTGCGCCGACGGCCGGGTGCGTTGGGTGCGCTACGTGGGTAATGCCGAGGTCCACTACTCCAGCAGCAACGGCATGATGTGCGACGGCTTGGCGCTCGTGCCCTTCGCCGGAACCTCGCACGGTCTGGCAGCACTAAATCCGGAGGATGGACGTGTGGTGTGGGCCGATGAACGGCACGTCCCTCACCCCAGGTCCACGCCCGCTGCCCTGGGCGACGGGACGGCGGTCCTCGTCAGGGAGGGTGCGACGGTGGAGCGATTCGAGGTTGCGACGGGAAGAGTGGTGTGGAGGACCTCGTTGGGCAGGCCGGCCTCCAGCGCCACGCCGCAGGTCGTCGACGAGCTGGTCCTGGTCGTGACCGGGGATGCGGTGATTTGCATCCTCGACTCGAGAACCGGCTGGCTTTTGAGGACCCACCGACTGCCTGCGAGCGGGGAAGCCCCGCGCAGCTCGTCCACCTCCCCACGGGTGCACTCGGCGGTGCTTGCCGCAGGTGACCTGCTCCACGTCATCACCGTCACCGGCGAGTGGTGGCGCCTGGACCCCTACCACTGGGAACCGCACCTGGCGGCTTCGCTGCCGGTTGCCGTGAGCTCGCCTCCGCTTCTGTGGGAGACGAGCATCGTCATTCCAGGACGGGAAGGGGTTGTCCTCGGCGCCGACCTCCGCAGCTTTGCGGCCGACGCCGCGACTGCTGTGCTGACCGGGTCAAGCCGCAGGGAAAGAGCCGTCGACCGCTGGCGCAGGTCGTTGAGGCTCCCAAAACCGTAGACGACGGTCGACGGGCGCCGGCCGGCAAAGTTGGCGAGCTAAGACTTCTTCTTCTTGCCCTTCTTCTTCCTGCCGGCGTAGGCGGCGCGGGTGCTGAGCATCAGCGCCTCCTGGCTCCCGGTTCCCAGCCGGCCCGGTTTGCCGTCGGTAAACCGGTGCCAGTGGCCGTCCGGGTTCAGCTGCCAGCAGAAGACGTTGTCCTTCCACCCGGTCTCGAACGCGTTCGACAGCTCTTTGCGAATGCTCTCGTCCTCGACGGGGACCACGACCTCCACCCGTTCGTCGAGGTTGCGGGGCATGAGGTCGGCGCTGCCCATGTAGTAGGTGATGACGTCGCCGGCCTGAAAGCTGTAGAGCCGGCTGTGCTCCAGGAAACGCCCGAGGACGCTGCGGACGACGATCTTTTCGCTCATGCCGGGAACTCCCGGCCGGAGCGACGAAATCCCGCGGACCAGGATGCGGATGTCGGCTCCGGAGTTCGACGCCTTGTAGAGCTCCTCGATGAGATCCGGGTCGGTGAGCGCGTTCAGCTTCAGCCGGATGTGGGCCGCCTTGCCGTTCTCCGCCGCCTTGGCGACCCGCCGGATCTGCTCCTTGAGGGCTGTTCTAAGCCCGAAGGGGGCGACCAGGATCTTGCGGAACTGGACCGGCTTGCTGAACCCGGTCAGGTAGTTGAACAGCTCGGAGACGTCGGCGGCGATGTCGGGGTCGGCGGTGAACAACCCGAAGTCCTCGTACAACCGGGCGGTGGCGGAGTGGTAGTTCCCGGTGCCGATGTGGACGTAACGGCGAAGGATCGCATCCTCCTTCCGGACCACCAGGATCGTCTTGGCGTGGATCTTCAGGTTCGGGAAGCCGTGGACGACGTGGACGCCGGCTCGCTCCAGGCGCTTGGACCACTCGATGTTGTGCCCCTCGTCGAACCGGGCCTTCAGCTCCACCAGGGCGACGCTCTGCTTGCCGCCCTCGGCGGCCTCGATCAGTGCCGGAACCACCGGCGACTTCTCCGAGGTGCGGTACACGGTGGTCTTGAGGCCGATCACCCCAGGATCCCGGGCGGCGCCGCGCACGAAGTCCTCCACGCTGGTGGTGAACGAGTCGTAGGGCAGATGCACGAGCAGGTCCCCCCGGCGGATCTGCGAGAAGAAGTCGGAGGTGACGCCGGCCTGCAGCCGCGGCTGCGTCAGCGGCTGCCACGGTTCGAACCGCAGCTCGGGCCGGTCGAGGTCGGCGAGGTGCGAGACATCCGCGAAGTCCAGGAAGCCCTCGATCGGGTAGACCTGGTCGGGGGCGACGTCCATCGCCTCCCGCAGAAGGTTGAGCATCCGCGGCGAGGCGGTGTCGGAGACCTCCAGCCGGACGACGTCGCCGAACCGCCGCCGGCGCAGCTCGATCTCCACCGCCTCCATGAGGTCCGCCGCCTCGTCGTCGACATCGAAGTCGGCGTCCCGGGTGACCCGAAACATAGTGCACTCGGCGATCTCAACGCCCGGGAACAGATACTCGAGGAAGTGGCCGATTACGTCCTCAAGGGGGATCATCACCCCCCGGCCGCCGACGGAGACGAAGCGGGGCAGCCCCTCCGGGACCTTCACCCGGGCAAACCGCTCCTCGCCGGTCGAGGGATCCCGCACGAACAGCCCCAGGCTGAGCGACAGGCCCGAGATGTAGGGGAAGGGCTGGCCCGGCCCGACGGCGAGGGGCGTCAAAACCGGATACAGCTCGTCGGTGAACCTGGTCTCGAGCTCGGCCAGCTCATCGGTGGAGCAGTCGGAGACCTTCCCGATGACGATGCCTTCGGCAGCGAGCAGCGGCTGGAGCTCGGCCTGCCAGAGCTGGGTTTGGGCCTTGAACATCATCAGGGCGCGGGTGCGAATCTCGGCGAGAGCCTCCGCAGCGGTCATCCCGTCGGCAGAGAGGAGGGACGCCTGGGAGAGTGCCCGCCCCATGAGGCCGGCGACCCGGACCATGAAGAACTCGTCCAGGTTGGACGAGAAGATCGCACAGAACCGGACCCGTTCCAGCAGCGGGACGTCCTTGTCGGCGGCGATCGCCAGCACCCGGTCGTTGAAATCCAGCCACGACAGTTCGCGGTTGATCAGGCGCTGGGCCGGAGGCGCGGCCTCCGGGATCGACGCCCGGTCCAACGTATTGGTGGTGCCTTCAGCCATGTGCGTCCAGCCGTCTAGTCTGGAAGGATTCCGGATACTCCATGATGCCGGATTGAGGGCGAAAGCGGGAGGACTTTCGGCGGAGTGGGCCAACTGTTCACATTCGGGTCTACGGAGCGAGCCGGCGTGCAAACCATTCTGGTGGTCGAGGACGAGCCCGCGCTCGCCGAGTCGATCGGGTACAACCTCGAACGCGAGGGTTACCGGGTCGTCCTCGCCCCCGACGGCTCCGCCGGACTGCGCCAGTTTCGCCGGGAGCCGCCGCACCTGATCCTGCTCGACCTCATGATTCCCGAGATTCCCGGCCTGGACCTCTGCCGGTTGATCCGGGCGGAGTCCGACGTGCCGATAATCGTGCTGACCGCCAAGGACGCCGAGCTCCAGCCCAACCACCTTGTCCGACTCGGCGTCCTTGGCGGTCAGCACGA
>DATABX010000064.1:0-2882 GCA_036259335.1 Actinomycetota bacterium | reverse complement strand
CGCTCCTGCTGGGCGTCGCCCTGGTGAGAAGCCTGTTCTGGGTGGCGGTGACCGAGGTGCCGAACCCGATCGACGAGATCCACCACCTGGGCTACATCGACTCGCTGGCAAACGGCGACGGGATCCCGATTGTCGGCGTCGATTACCTACCCCGCGACATCCTGGAGCTGATGCGGGAGTCGCCGACGTTCGGCAGCCGGCGCCACCCCCTGGATCCCGACCGACCTGAGGAGTGGGGGGCTTCGGCCTACCAGTACGAGGGAGTGCAGCCGCCGCTCTACTACCTGACGATGGTGCCGGCGTACCTGGCGGGTTCCCAGTGGGGCGTCCTCGGGTCGCTGTACGCGGTTCGGATCGCCACGGTGCTTCTGGCGCTGGCCACCGTCCCGCTCACCTGGCTGCTGGCGAGGAGGCTGTTTCCCGATCGCCCGTGGGTGTGGGCCTTCTCGGCGCTTCTGCTCGTGCTCCTTCAGGGCTTCAACTCCAATCTGGCGTCGGTCACCAACGACGCCCTGGTCGTGCCCCTGGCCACCGCCGCGGTGCTGGTCTTTGCCCGAAGCGTCGCAAATCCCACGTGGCGCAACGCCGCCTGGTGCGGACTGGTGGTCGGGCTGGCCATGCTGACCAAGCTGAACGCGGTCGCACTGATTCCGATCCTCGGCGTCGCCATCCTCGTCCTGCCGGCGAAGGACGCCAAACGGTCGCTGTGGTGGCGCATCGGCTGGGGGTCGGCAGCGGTGGCGGTTGCCGGTGCGGTCGCCTCCACCTGGTTTCTGTGGAATCTGAGCGCCTACGGGACGGTGAGCGGGGGCTCGGAGGCGGCCGCCGAGATGCTCGCGGCACTGCAGCCGTACTACCCGTTCAACTTCGCGGGGGTGTCGATCCACCTAGGCCAGTCGCAGAGCGGCTTCTGGCAGTTCCAGCGGTACAGCCCTTACGGCCCCGGCGACTACGGCAAGTGGCTGGTCGGCGCGGGGCTGCTGGCGCTGGTGGGAACCGCGGTGGTGGCCGTGAGACGCCGGCGGGACGACGCACGGCGCCTCGGGTGGCTGGCGTCGTGCTGGCCGCTGGCCTTCCTGACCATGCTCGCAATCGTCTACCTCGCCTACACCGGAACGATCGTCGGCCGCCACACCTATCTGGCCCTGGCGCCTCTCCTGGTCTTCACCGCCGCCGGGAATCTACTGGGTTTCGGCCGGCGGTTGGGCGCGGTGGTGCTGGCAGCGGTGATCGCACTTGCCATGTGGAGGGAGCAGACCGAGCTCCGGCGCTATCTGCACCCGGTATACCTGGAGCACGTGTACGAGGAGGGGGTTGCGCCGGTCTGGGAGCAGCCGTTCAGCTACGGGTGGGTGCCGGCCACGGGGGTGGAGGTCCGCTCGCAGTGCCCGGTCGTGGCCCTCGGTCTCGGGGTGCTCGGTGAGGCGCCCGAGGAGCTGACCGCAACCACCGCCCGCGGCGACCGGACCCTGGAGCTGCTGGGAGAGCGGGAGGGCATATCGATCTACCGGCTGGAACGCCCGCTGCCCCGCCGGTTCGGCATCACCTTCCCCTCCGGCGTTCAGATGGGTGCCGCGCCTGGCGCCCCGGGCAGGGTGCGGTTTGCCGACCCGAGCGCGACCCGGACTCCGATGGCTCAGATCCAGTGCCGGCGGGCGGAGTGGGAACAGGTTCGGTTTTCGCAGCGGTTCAACCCCCTGCACCTCGACGCCATCACCTACGGACGGGCGCAGGGCTGGACCCGGGCCTGGGCGCTGGGCGGGCTCCTGTTCGCGCTGGCGGTCGCTTGGAGCCAGCTTCGGGAGTGGCTCCGATCGCGCGAGAGCGAGCCAGATAGCTAGCGCTTCTCGGACACCTTCATAAGAGCGATCTCCTCGGCGAGCGTGCGGGTTCGATCCTCCAACCGGGAGAGCTCCCAGGACAGGTGGGCGACGATCAGCAGCAGCAGCACGATCGCCCCCAGGAACAGGGTGGCCGGGGCGTAGTCGATCCCGATCCAGTCGGAAACCCGGTCCAGGATCTCCGGGGACACCGACAGGACCACCATCACGGATCCGATCGACAGCCAGAGCATGGAGTACTTTGCCCGTAGCTGGCCGCGGCGCAGCAGGCGGGCGATGAAGACCCAGGTGGTGATCGTGATGATCGCTAGGACGAAGTGTGCTCGGGGCCCCAAGGGGTTCCCACCTTTCCTTCCGATCCCCGCCTGCGGCGGCCGCGCCGGGACGCGGTGAACACGATCACCAGCAAAAGACGTAGGAAGTGGAACATCAGCATCAGGTTGCGGTTGGACGCCTGGCCGTCCTGGCGCTGCCGCATGGCGACCGGCACCTCTCCGACGCCGAACCCCTCGTAGACCGCCAGCAGCAGGGCCTCCACCGTGTCGCCCAGGTACTCCGCCGGGCAGGTGCGCGCGAAGTAGCCGAACATCGGTGCCGAGAACGCCCGAAAGCCTGAGGAGGGGTCCGTGAACTGCTGGGCGGCCAGCACCCGCAGCGCGGCTCGCAGCACGTACATCCCTCCGCCCCTCACCGCACCGACCCGGTAGCCCGCCTCGTCCGAGGCGAAGCGGCTGCCGATCACCAGGTCCAGCCCCGAGTCGAGCCCGTCCAGCAGCTTGGCGATCTCGACGGCCTGGTGCTGCCCGTCGGCGTCGAACTGCACGGCACGGCGGTAGCCGTGGTCAACCGCGTAGCGGAAGCCGGTGCGCAGCGCCCCTCCAACCCCCAGGTTGAACGGCAGAGGGGCAACCTTGACACCGGCGTCCACGGCCACCTGGAAGGTGCCGTCCTCGGACCCGTCGTCCACCACCAGCACGTCGAAGTCGGCGGCGTGGGCGGCCAGGTCCTGCAGGACGCCGGAAAGTGCGGCCTCCTCGTTGA
>DATABX010000063.1:0-3690 GCA_036259335.1 Actinomycetota bacterium | reverse complement strand
CCCGCCCGCCCAGCGGGCTGGTTAGCAGCTCGGGCAGCAGCCGCGCCGGCCCGCTGCCCACGGCTACCCGGACGAGGTCCAGGAACAGCCTGACCACCGGTTCCGACGACAGCGGCCGGTCTCCCTGCAGCGGCCGGTAGGGCACCTCGCACTGCTCGAGCGCCCGCTGCAACGGCGCCAGCAGGTACCGGGGCTGGGAGACGAGGACGGCCATGTCCGACCACGCCACTCCCTCCAGCACGTGCTGCCGGCGCAGCTCCCGGGCGATGGCGGTGACCTCCTCGACCGTCGACTGGTACTGCCGGCACTCGAAGTCGGTCCGGTGGTCCGCGGGGGCCGCCCGGTGCGGGGCCGACTCGTCGTTGATTCGAATCAGCTGCTCCAGTGCGCCGGCCAGAGGCGCGCCGACCCGGTGATTCTCAGGCAGAATGACGCTCCGGTGGGGACCGAACTCCTTCTCGAAACCCCAGACCCAGTCCGGCTGGGCTCCCCGATAGGTCTCGATGCCCGAGTCCGGGTCCGCGGCGACAACCAGGTTTGCGGTTTCTAGGTGCGACAGCAACGCCAGATGCACCGGGCCCATGTCCTGGCCGTCGTCCACGATGACGTAGGGGAACCGCTCCCGAAGAGCGCCGGCGACCGCCGCATCCTCGCCCAACAACCGGACCGCAGAGGCGATCAACTGGGCGTAGTCCATCCGTGAGCGGGCCTTCAACCGGGAGCGGTACACGTCGACAAACGCGATGACCTCCGCCCACTCCGGCTTCGTCGAGGCAAGCGCGGCCAGGCTCTCGGCTGAGTGGAGCCCCTGCTCCACCCTCAGGCAGAAGTCCGCCACCTCGTCGACGAACGCCCGCTCCTTCAGCCGGTTCCCCCACTGCGGCCAGGCCGCCGGGTCCTCCTCCGCAAGCAGCTCCCGGACCGCCCCCCACTGCTCCGGAGCGGTAAGCAGGACCGGGGGCTCCGAGTACTGCAGTACCGGGTAGTAGCGGCTGACGAGGTGGTAGGCCAGAGCGTGCCAGGTGTAGACGTGCAGATCGACGGTGGCCCGGCGGGGAAGCGCACGGACCAGCCTTTCCTTGGCCTGCACGGAGTAGGAGCGGCTGCTGCACAGCAGCAGGATCCGGTGCGGGTCCACGCCGGAGTTGGCGGCCAGATGCAGGTAGCGCTGCTCGACCAGCCGGGTCTTGCCCGTGCCCGGACCACCGAGCACCAGCAGCGGCGAGCCGCGGTGGCTTACGACCTCTTCCCCTGCGTCCAGCGCGGAAATCCTTTGTTCTACGGGGGGAAGTGTGTTGAGGCTTCTCATCTTAGAGCCCACGGTACTACTCGCCTATGACAACTCCCCCCGGAGCCGGAAGCGGAGTTACGGCAGGATGAGCGTCTGTCCCGGGTGGACCTGGGGTGAGGACAGCCCGTTGGCCCGCAGGAGCCGGCCGACGTACTCGCGGGGGTCCTGGTCCGGAGCGGTGTCCTGCGCCACTCCCCACAGGGTCTCGCCGCGCTCGATGACGTGGGTGCGAGGCTCGGCCGAACTGGAGGCCACCGCCGCCAGCCGGGGAAGCAGCAGGCTCGCCACTGCGCTGAGGACCACGACGAACAGCAACACCCGTCCGGGAACGATGCGCAGCCGGGGCGCGGCAGTTCCGGCCCCGCCGGCCATGGCGACCGCCGGCGCAGCAAGTCGCTGCGGCGTCCGGTAAAGCGCCGCGGAGGTCGTTGACTTCGAACGTACGTTCTGCATAATTGGTAACTGTAATTAGAACGTGTGTTCGAGTCAAGGTTCGAATCGAACAAATGTTTGTCCCGGGCGGACGGCCCATCTGGTGGAAGGGACTTCGATGGAAAACAAACTGGACGGATCGGATCTGACCGGACGGCAGCGGGCGATCCTGGACTTCATCGTGGAGGCGCTCGATAAGCGGGGCTTCCCGCCGGCGGTGCGGGAGATATGCGACGCAGTGGGGCTCAGCTCGCCGAGCACGGTCCACGCCCACCTGGGCAGCCTGGAGGACCGCGGCTACATCCGTCGCGACCCTACGAAGCCGCGAGCGATCGAGGTGAGGTGGCGGAGCAGCAAGCCGGTCCTGCGCGAAGACCGGACCATGACCGAGTTGCCCATCTACGGATCGATCGCCGCGGGTCCCACCTCGCTGGCCGAACAGGACCTCGAGGGCATCCTTCCCTTCCCGAACGAGTACATTTCCGACACCAACCATTTCGTGCTGCGGGTCAAAGGTGAGAGCATGATCGAGGCGGGTATCCTGGACGGGGACCTGGTCGTCATCCGGGCTCAACCGGACGCATCGAACGGCGACATCGTGGCCGCTCAGGTCATTGGGGAGACTGGGGAAGCTGAAGCAACCATCAAACGGCTGCGACGGGAAGGAGGACGGATCGTGCTCGTCCCGGCCAACGTCACCATGGAGCCCATCCCCGCCCCGCCGGACGTCAAGATCCTGGGCAAGGCGGTCGCGCTGCTCCGCCGGCTCTAAGCCTCCCCGCACCTCCCGCCGCCGGGGCCGGGTCCCCTCGCCGGTGGTCGCTCTTCTGCTTGCGTTCCTTGTGCTGCTGGCGGGATGCTTTTCCCCCGCTCCAGCGGTCCGGCAGCCGACCGTCGCCGAACAGGTCCAGGACTTCCTCGACCAGCGGGTAGAGCTCCTGGCGGCCAACGACATCCAGGGTTTTCTGGCGACCTCGTCGCCCCAGGCCCAGGAGGTCGAACGCCCGATCGCCATCGGCGCCGTCGCGGTGCCGGTGACCGGGATCCGGATGCGCCTCGACCAGGGCGCTCTGAGAGACCGGGACGCGCCTCCAACCGGCATCGAGGTCCAGTTCATCTACCGCTACGAGGGGCTTCCGGAGGACAACACCTTCCGCATCCTGCTGAACTACGACTTCGCCGACACTTCTGAAGGGTGGAGGGTGGCCGCCGCCTCGGTCAGGCCGGGCAGCGGGCTTCCGGTGTGGGCTTCCGGCCCGATCCAAAGCCAGCGGTCCGAACATTTCCTGGCCCTCTACCGGCCCGACCTGCCGAACCCGGAGCGGGTCCTGCGTGAGGCCGAGGAGGCCCGCGCGCAGCTGGACGGCAAGATCACCTTCCCGCTGGAGGACCACTACGTGATCCTGGTGGCCCGCAACGACTCCGAGTACCAGACGATGTCGAGCGCCACGCTGGGCCCGGTCTCGGCGATTGCGCAGGTCGAGACCTCCTACGAGGTGACACCCGACACCATCCGGGTCCTCAGCCGGCAGATGGTGATCAACAGCCAGAAGCTGCACGCCGACGGCCAGGCGCTGGAGACCCTGCGTCACGAGCTGGGGCACCTCGCGGTCGCCCAGTACACCCGCCCGTTCACGCCGGCGTGGGTCAGCGAGTCGGCGGCGATGTACCTGGCCGGAACCCGCCCGGTCGCCATCTGGCGCAACGGCCTGCAGCGGAACCGGTTCGACCAGGTGACGATCGAGCGGCTCACCCGTGCCTCCAACCTGGGCGAGCACGACCCCAGCCGGGAGGGCGCCTCGCTTGAGTACGCCTACTCGGCCGCAGCCGCCTGGTACCTGGTGGACACCTTCGGGGCCGAGAGGTACTGGGAGTTCTACCGCACCTACGCCGAGGTGCCGGCCGCCGAGCTTTACGAGCGGCTGCCGGTGAACACGACCGGGCCGGAAGGCGACGAGGCGATCGAG
>DATABX010000062.1:0-3043 GCA_036259335.1 Actinomycetota bacterium | reverse complement strand
AGGACGACTAGTTAAGGAATCGTCCCGGCAGCCGTGTCTGCGACGGCCCGCGCATGCGCCTGGCGCAGCGCCCGGGGCATGGTGGGTACCGCCAGCCGCAGCGTGGCGAAGTACGCCTTGGTGAGGGGCTGGGCGAGGGGCGACCGTTTGAGTTGGAGCATCCGGCGCCCCCACTCCGGCAACAGGTCGACCGCGGTGCGGGCAAAGATTGCGTAGGCGAGCCGTACTGCTCCCGCCGAGGCCGGGCGCAGCATCCGGCCGCCGGCGAGCCGGGCAGCGGGGCCCGGCATGAACTGCTCCCAGGCCTTTACCAGGGCGTCGGCCGAGTCCCGCACGGTCGGCGTGTTCCCTTTGCCGCCCTTCAGAACCCAGCGAGCCGAGTCGAGGGCATCCCGGCTCGCCTCCAGCTCGGGGCGGATGCGAAGGAAGTAGTCCTCCACCTCGTAGCGGCTTCGCGGCACGCCGGTTGCTCCCAGCATCTCGGGAACCCGGGCGACCTCGTCCCAGTAGCCGTCGATCTCCTGCCCCTCGATGGGGTGGGGCGCGTAGCGGAGGTGGCCGTCGAGAAATCCGCCGTAGATCGTCACGTGGGTCCACACCGCCAGCCCCGGATCGGTTGCGGAGTAGAAGTTGCCGTTCGGAGCGGTCCCCGAGATCCGGCTGTGGAGCTTGTTCACGTAGTCGACGACCCCTCCGGCGACCTCGGTCGAACCGAAGGCCGTCGCCATGACGAACGAGGCGGTGCGGGCCAGCCGGCCGATAGGGTCGGTGCGGAAGATCGAGTGGTCCAGGGTGCCGGCCAGCACGAGGGGGTGCAGGGTGCCGAGGATCAGGCCGCTCATGCCGCCGACCAACGCCGAGGGCCAGTCGGCGCCGACCCTCCACGAGATGCTGCCGGGGCCGAAAAGGCCGGCATCGCCCGGCGGGTCGGTGTACTGGACGCCCGGCAGCTGCGACACCTCGAACGGCGCCTGGACGACATCGCCCAGCCGAAGGCGCAGATCGTCCAGGCGGCTCACAGCTCCACCAGCCTCGCCGACGGCTGCCCGCCCCGGATCTCGAGGATCGCCACGGTCGGGATGCGCGCCCGGCGGGGGTCGCAGGCGCTGCCCGGGTTGAGCAACAGCAGGCCGCCGGCGTCCTCGACCACCGGCTGGTGGGAGTGACCGAAGACCACCACCCGGTGCCCGGGAAAGGCTTCGGCCATTCGCTTGCGACGACGCTGGCGGTCCCCGGAGTCGTGGATCATCCCGACGCGGATCCCGCCCACCTCGAACGAGTCGGTCAGCGGCAGCTGGCCGGCGAGCTCGGGCGAGTCGCAGTTGCCGAGCACGCCCTTGACCGGCCCGTGGGCACCGAGCTCGTAGAGCACCTCGGCCTCGACGAAGTCGCCGGCGTGGAGGATGAGGTCGGCGCCCTCGAAGAGGCGGAACACCTCGTCGGGGATCTTTCGGCTCCCGCGGGGCAGGTGCGTATCCGAGATCACACCGATCTTCGCCATGCATTCAATCTAACCGGCGCGGGACCGGCGGGAGTTTAGGGGCCGCCGAGCGCCGGGTAAAGGTGGCACGCCATGCCCACCGGAACCCACGTCAGCCCCGGAAACGCCAGGTGCCACGCCTGAAGCGATCCAACATCTCACGCCCCGGCATCACCAGGGTTCGGAGGGGGAAGGGGTTCCAGTACCTCGACCCGTTCGGTAACTCGCTGGAGGATGCCGAGACCGTCGCCCGCATCCGCAGCCTGGTGATCCCGCCGGCGTGGGCCGACGTCTGGATCTGCCCCTACCCCAACGGCCACATCCAGGCGGTCGGTTACGACGCAGCCGGGCGCAAGCAGTACCTTTACCACCCGCAGTGGAGGACCATGAGGGACCAGTTGAAGTTCCAGCACATGATCGAATTCGCCCACTGCCTGCCCGAACTGCGGCGCCACACCCGGCAGTGCCTGATGGAGCCGGACATGTGCCGGGAACGGGTGCTGGCGGCAACCGCCCGGATGCTCGACCGAGGCCTGTTCCGCATCGGTAGCGAGCAGTACGCCGCCAAGAACGGCACCTTCGGCATCGCCACGATCCTGAAGAGCCACGTCCGCCTCGGGTCGGACCACCAGGTCACCTTCGACTTCGTCGCCAAGAGCAACCAGCGCCAGATCCTGACCATCGTCGACCCTGATGTCTACCAGGTAATTCAGATGCTCAAGAAGCGCCGCAGCGGCAGCGAGCTGCTGGCCTACAAGGAGGGCGGCCGGTGGGTGGACGTGAAGTCGCTCGACATCAACACCTTCCTCAAGGAGGTGACCGGCGGCGACTTCACCGCCAAGGACTTCCGCACCTGGAGCGCCACGGTCCTGGCCGGCGTGGCGCTGGCCCGGCGCACCGACGCCACCAGCCAGGCGGCAAAGAAGCGGGCGGTCGTGGCGGCGGTCAAGGAGGTGGCGGAGCAGCTGGGCAACACCCCGGCGGTGTGCCGGTCCTCGTACATCTACCCCCGGATCATCGACGACTACCTGGCCGGAGTGACCATCGCCCCGGCGCTGGAGGACCTGGACCCCGCAAGGATGGGGGAGTGGGAGTACCGGGACGCAGTCGACGCCGCGGTGCTCTCCCTCATCGAGGGAGAGCAGGTGCGGCGGAAGGTCGCCTGACGATTAGTTGCTGCAGATCGGCGGGTTCGAGTTGGCGACGGGCGCCGATCCGGCGTTCTCGTTGGGGTCCGGCATCTCTTTGATGTAGAGGCTGCGCAGAAACTCCACCATGGTGCACTCGGCAGCTTGAAGGAGTGGTTCGTCCTCTTCCGGCTCGATTCTCGGCCAGTCGGTGAACATTGGTTCCTCCCCGCGTTTATTAGGTTTTCTAAAATAGATCGCGAGGATCCTTGATGCTAGGGCGAATTGCCCCATTTCAACCGGGAAAAGTACCTATCTCACTGCGATCAGCCGGCTCCGTCTGCGAATCCAGTCGCTTCGGCCACAGGCGCCGGGCCAGCACGACGTTGACCTCGGCCGCGAGCAGCGTGATGTTGGACCCCACGAACAGCCAGGT
>DATABX010000061.1:0-4319 GCA_036259335.1 Actinomycetota bacterium | reverse complement strand
ACCTACAGTTTTCCGGAGATCGCCTCGGTGGGGCTGACCGAGAGCCAGGCGAAGGATGCGGGCCACTCCGTCAAGACCGCCAAGCTGCCGTGGGCGGCTCTGGCGAAGGCGACGATCCTTGGCGAGTCGGCCGGTTTCGTGAAGGTCGTGTCGGCCGAGGACGGCCCGGTGCTGGGCGTCCACATGGTCGGCCCCCGGGTCACCGAGCTGATCGCCGAGGCCCAACTCATAACCAACTGGGAGGCGTTTCCCAGGGAGGTCGCCGCCCTGATCCACCCGCACCCCACCTTGTCCGAAGCGATGGGCGAGGCAATGTTGACCCTGGCCGGAACCCCCCTGCACCGCTAGCCGCCGTACCCGGCGTTGTGGCCCGGCGGGTGGCAAGCGCCCGGAATGCGGCAAACTAGAAGGCAAGAGCCGGGGTAGAGAGGAGTGGAACATGCCCTACGACGTCTTCAGCGGCCACCTGCCGGACCCCTACCCCGACGAGACGGCCGAGTGGCTGGCGGCCATCGACGACGTAGCCGACACCCAGGGTCGGGCCCGGGCCCGCTACCTCCTCCACCGCATCTTACTGCACGCCCGCCAGCGGCAGATCGGGCTCCCCTCTATGGTGCAGACCGACTACATCAACACCATCCCGCCGGAGAGCGAGCCCTACTACCCGGGCAACGAGGCGCTCGAGTTCCGCATTCGCCAGCTGATCCGCTGGAACGCCGCAGTCATGGTGATCCGGGCGAACAAGCTGCACGTGGGCATCGGCGGCCACCTGGCCACCTACGCCTCCGCCGCCGGGCTCTACGAGGTGGGCTTCAACCACTTCTTCCGGGGCAAGGACCACCCGGGCGGCGGCGACCAGGTGTGGCTTCAGGGCCACGCCGCCCCGGGCATGTACGCCCGCGGCTACCTCGAGGGCCGGATCACCGAGCAGCAGCTCGAGCACTTCCGGCGGGAGGCGGCCTGGAAGGGCGGCCTCAGCTCCTACCCCCACCCCCGCTTGATGCCGGACTTCTGGGAGTTCCCCTCGGTGTCCATGGGACTGGCGCCGATCAGCGCGATCTACCAGGCCAGGTTCAACCGCTACCTGCACCAGAGGGGGATCAAGGACACGTCGCAGCAGCGGGTCTGGGCGTTCCTCGGCGACGGCGAGATGGACGAGCCGGAGAGCGTCGGCGCCCTTCACCTGGCGGCCAACGAGCCGCTCAGCAACCTGATCTTCGTCGTGAACTGCAACCTGCAGCGCCTCGACGGTCCGGTCCGGGGCAACGCCAAGGTCATCCAGGAGCTGGAGTCGCTGTTCCAGGGAGCCGGGTGGAACGTCATCAAGGTGATCTGGGGCCGGGAGTGGGACGACCTGCTGGCCCGCGACGCCGAGGGGGCCCTGGTGCACCAGATGAACACCACCCCCGACGGCGAGTTTCAGCGCTACTCGATCGAGTCCGGCGCCTACATCCGCGAGCACTTCTTCGGCCCGGACCCCCGCCTGCGCCGGATGGTCGAGCACCTGTCCGACGACGACCTGTGGCGGCTGAAGCGCGGCGGGCACGACTACCGCAAGGTCTACGCCGCCTACCAGACCGCCACCGAGCTGCACGACAAGCCGACGGTGATCCTGGCGAAGACCGTCAAGGGCTGGGCGCTGGGCCCCGAGTTCGAGGCCCGGAACGCCGCCCACCAGATCAAGAAGATGAACGAGCAGGAGCTCAAGCGCCTGGCCGACCGGCTGAACATCGAGGTCTCCGACAAGAAGCTCTCCGGAGAGGAGCCTCCGTTCTTCCACCCGGGCGAGGACTCCGACGAGGTCCAGTACCTCAAGCACCGCCGGAAGGTCCTGGGCGGGTACCTGCCCGAGCGGCGGGTCAGGGCGAAGAAGCTGGTGCTTCCGGGCGACCCGGTCTACGGCGTGTTCGACGCCGGCAGCGCCGCCCGCGAGGTCTCCACGACCATGGCGTTCGTCGGCCTCCTGCGGGACCTGATGAAGGACCGGGACTTCGGCCCCCGGGTCGTCCCGATCATCCCCGACGAAGGGCGCACCTTCGGCCTGGAGTCGCTGTTCAAGGAGTTCCACATCCACTCCTCGGTCGGCCAGCTCTACGAGCCGGTGGACCACAACATGCTGCTCAGCTACTCGGAATCCAAGCAGGGCCAGATCCTGGAGGAGGGCATCACCGAAGCCGGCAGCATGGCGTCGATGACCGCGGCCGGGACCTCGTACGCCACCCACGGGCTGCACATGGTGCCGTTCTTCCTGTTCTACTCGATGTTCGGGTTCCAGCGGATCGGCGACCTGATCTGGGCGTTCGGCGACGCCCGGGGCCGCGGCTTTTTGCTGGGCTGCACCGCGGGCCGCACCACGCTGAACGGGGAGGGGCTTCAGCACGCCGACGGCCACTCGCTGCTGCTGGCGAGCACGGTCCCGAACTGCCAGGCCTACGACCCGGCGTTCGCCTTCGAGACCGCGGCGATCGTGCGGGACGGCCTGCGCCGGATGATCGACCGGGGCGAGGACGTGTTCTACTACCTGGCCCTCTACAACGAGAACTACGCCATGCCGGCCAAACCCGAGGGCGTCGACGAAGGCATCCTGCGAGGGATCTACAAATTCCGTCCGGCGCCGGCCGAGCGCACCCACCGGGTCCAGCTCCTGGGCAGCGGGCCGATCCTGGCGACCCAGGTGCTTCGGGCCCAGCAGATGCTGGACGCCGACCACGACGTTGCTGCCGACGTCTGGAGCGTCACCAGCTACAAGCTGCTGCGGGAGGACTGCGTGGAGACCGACCGCTGGAACCGGCTTCACCCGGAGGAGGCGCCGCGCAGCTCGTTCCTCGAGACGAGCCTCAACGGCTCGGAGGGACCGGTCGTTGCGGCGAGTGACTGGATGCGCTCGGTACCCGACCAGATCTCCCGCTGGGTTCCCGGGCCCTATCTGTCACTGGGTACCGACGGCTTCGGTCGCAGCGACACCCGGGAGAACCTACGCCGCCACTTTGAGGTCGACGCCGAGCACGTGGTTGTCGCGGCACTGGCCGGGCTCGCCCGGGCCGGCGAGGTGAAGCCCGAGACGGTCACCTCCGCCATCGAGCGCTACGGCCTGGACCCCGAGACGAATTACCCGGGCACGCCCTAGCGTCCGGACGCGCATGAGGGGCCGGTGTGCGTGCCGGCCCCTCAAGGTTCTGGCTTCTGTCAGCCGGTGATGGCTCCCAGCGAGTTGAGGATCGTGCCGGCGATCTGGGTTGCCAGCACAGCTGCGTCGGTGATCGCGTCAGTCGGCAGCGGGAGGCCGCCCTCGGGTAGCGGCAACGGCACGCCCAGGTCCTCCAGGCCGGGAATCAGGTTGCCCTCACCGATGTTCGGGATGGGCAGCGGCAGGCCGCCTTCACCCAGGCCGGGCAGCGGCAGGCCGCCTTCTCCGAGGCCCGGCAGAGGAAGGCCGCCTCCTCCGAGGCCCGGCAGAGGAAGGCCGCCTTCTCCCAGGCCAGGCAGCGGCAGGCCGCCTTCACCGAGGCCGGGCAGAGGAAGGCCGCCCTCGCCGGGAAGCCCGGGAAGCCCTCCGCCCAGCAGGCCGGTGATCAAGGCAATCACCTGGTCCACAAGGCCGCCCGCGAGCTGCTGGGCGATTGCCGCCGACTGGGTCGCCACACCCGACGCTTCGAGGATCTGCGCCAGCACGTCGTCGGGGTTGGCGATGCCGGTGAGCCCGCCTAGGCCTGCGGCGTTCTCGGCCGCGGCTGCGGCCTGGTCGACTGCCGAGCGGCTCAGCACCTGGGCGTCCTCGGCGCACTTGCGGGCGTCGGTTCCGACTGCGGTGGCCTGTCCCAGCAGTGCCTGAGCCTGAGCTGGGTTGACGAGCCCGGTGACGGATGCCAGCAGGCTCTCGATCTGGGAGGTCGCCGTGGTGAGGCACTTGTTGGCGACCGTCGTGGCCTGGTTTGCGGTCGACTGTGCCTGGCCGATCAGCTCGGCAGCTTCCGCCGCTTCGGTCCCGGCCGGAAGATTGGCGAGGCCCGGAGGCAGGCCGGCCGAGGTCGACACTGATGCGCTACCCCCGGGAGTTGAAACCTCGGTTCCGATTTCCTGGGAGTCCGCGACGCCGGGCAGGGCGCCGGCTGCGGCCAGGCCGCCCGCAACTCCAGCCAGACCGGTGACTACTGCAAGAACTTTGACGACGAACGAGCTGACGAGCCCCTCGAACATGCACCCTCCTCCTGAACGGCCCCCCTCAACGGACCCGAGCGCAGCCAAGATCCATCACCGGGAAGTGCTTATGAGAGCGGTTTTGGTCCAGGAGCCTGGTCGGGACTGGATTGGTATGGTCC
>DATABX010000060.1:0-2697 GCA_036259335.1 Actinomycetota bacterium | reverse complement strand
GGGCTCGCGGACCATCGACTTCGTGGTCGTCGAGGACGTGGCCACGCTGGTGTGGCTGGCCCAGATCGGCAGCGTCGAGGTCCACGCCTGGACCAGCAAGTGGCCCAAGCTCGACGAGCCGGACTTCGCGGTCCTGGATCTAGATCCCCACGAGCCGATCGAGTTCGACGACGTCCGGGCGGTCGGCCGGCTGGTCAAAGTGGTGCTGGACGGGTTGGGTTTGCAGGCGTTCCCCAAGACCTCGGGCGGATCGGGCCTGCAGGTCTTCATCCCGATCACCCCGGGGCACAGCTATCAGGAGGTCCGGGAGTTCTGCACCGCGGTCGGCGACATGCTGCGGATGGCTTACCCGGAGAAGGTCACCCTGGAGTTCGCCAAGTCGAAGCGGGCCGGCAAGGTCTACGTGGATGCCGGGCAGAACGCCAAGGGGCAGACGCTGGTGGCGCCTTACTCGGTGCGGCCTTATCCGGGGGCTCCGGTGTCGGCGCCGCTGGCCTGGGAGGAGCTCGAGGAGGAGATCTATCCCGAGATGTTCCGGATCGACTCCCTGTTCGAACGCATCGAGCGGGTGGGCGACCTGTTTGCCGATGCGATGAAGATCCGACAAGATCTTCATCCTGCACTATCGAGGCTGAGCGGCTGACGCGGCCCGACAAGCACCGTCCGAGAGGAAGCGACGAACGTGACTGAACAAAACGGCACCCACACCTGGCCCGAAGTCCTCGGAACGATCTTTTCCGGCATCTCGCTGGACCGCGGGCAGGCGGCGTGGGCGATGGAGCGGATCATGACGGGCGAGGCTACGCCGTCCCAGCTGGGCGCCTTCCTGGCCGGCCTCAGGGTGAAGGGTGAGTCGGTGGAGGAGATGGTCGGGCTCGTCGAGACGATGCGCGGGTTCGGTCAGAAGGTGGAGGTCGACTACCCGGTTGTCGACACCTGCGGCACCGGCGGGGACCGATCCGGGTCGGTCAACGTCTCGACGATGGCGGCGCTGATCGTCGCCGGCGCCGGCGGCAAGGTGGCCAAGCACGGCAACCGGGCGATGTCGAGCAGCTGCGGCTCGGCCGACGTTCTCGAGGCGCTGGGGGTGAAGGTCGACCTGGGTCCGGACGGCGTGCGGCGTTGCCTGGACGAGGCCGGGATCGGCTTCTGCTTCGCCCCGGTCTTCCACCCCTCGATGCGACACGCCGGCCCGATCCGCAAGGAGCTGGGCGTGCCGACGGTGTTCAACTTCCTGGGGCCGCTGACCAACCCGGCCGGCGCCCGGTACCAGGCGCTGGGGGTCTCCAACAAGGCGATGGCCCCCAAGATGCTCGAGGTTTTGACCGCCCTGGGAAGCACGCGGGTGTTGATCTTCCGCGGCTTCGACGGGCTGGACGAGATCTCCACCACCGGGCCGTCGGACCTGTGGGAGCTGGAGGACGGTCGACTGAAGGAGTCGGTGGTGGACCCGCTGGACCTGGGGATTCCCCGGGCGGCGCCCTCGGCGCTGGCCGGCGGCACCGCCGAGCACAACGCCCGGG
Source organism: Actinomycetota bacterium (assembly GCA_036259335.1). GTDB lineage: Bacteria > Actinomycetota > CADDZG01 > JAHWKV01 > JAHWKV01 > JAJCYE01. Next base: position 1,174 of record DATABX010000060.1, on the reverse strand, counting down.
TGGTGCGGGAGGTCCTCGACGGCCGCCAGGGGCCCGACCGGGACGTCGCCCTGGTGAACGCGGCGGCGGGGATTGTGGCCGCCGGGTTGTCCCCGGACCTGGCGGAAGGCCTCGAGAAGGCTCGGGAATCGGTCGACTCGGGCGCCGCCCGCAAGGCACTGGACCGGCTGACCGAGGTTTCGACGGGTTAGAACGATCCGCCTGAGCCCGGTCGCTCGCAGGTTCAATTGGAGTATGTTGATGTCATGAAATGGCTGCTCAGGCTGCTCGGCATCGACAGCCCCGCCAAGAGCGAGCCGTCCACCGAGCTCACGCTCAAGGAGCGGCGAGCGGAGCCTGACCCGGTGGCGCTGGCCGCCGCGGCATCGGGTGAAACCTCCCGCCCCGGGCTGGACCTGGAGCGCCTGAAGGCCCTCCCCTCGGCGGCCTACCAACCGCTGACCGAGTATCTGACCTACATCCAGGTCAAGCGCGGCGAGACCGAAAGTCTGGTGTTCGTTAGAGCCAGCGACATCGACGCTCTGGCGGCGCTTACCGGCGAGTCCAAGGAGAACTTCGTCAAGGAGTTCAAGCGGCTGGGAGTTCTCATCTCGATGAACTGAGCGGCCCGCCGAAGTTTTTCGCGCTTTTTTTTGACCGGTCTTCCCAGACCGGTCTTTTTTGTCACCCCCGGTCTCTACTGTCATGGGTGTCCTACTGAAGCGGCTGGCTCACCGAGGTGGAAAGGAGATCAGATGGAAGGTTTCGACTCACCGGGTCCGCAGGAGGCGGGCCGGCTCTCCGCCGGCGAGGTTCTGGAGTGGGGCAGCCGGCTGGCGTCCGAGCTGGACCCCCGCCTTGCCGACGTCTGGTCCTGCGTCTTCAGCATCGAGTCCGAGCCCACGCTCGAGCAGCTCGGGTGGTTTCTGCGCATGGCCTACCTGAACGGATATGAGGACGGCATCACCGAGACCACCCGGGGCAAGCTCCTCGAGGAGCTGGGCATGACCGCCCCCAACCGCAGCACGACGAACCAGGAAGGAGCACGCCGCCGGTGATCATCGACTGCAAGGAGTGCGAGGGATACCAGAGCAGCCACTGCGAGGACTGCTTCGTGATGGCGGTCCTGACCCGCAAGCAGGACCAGCCGCTGGTGATCGACGCCGACCAGGAGCCGGCGATCGTCCGGCTGCAG